>DATFAE010000132.1:0-24860 GCA_035254945.1 Arthrobacter sp.
GGTCGTCGCGGGCTACCCCGGTGACGGTGGCGTAGCGCAGCTGCATGGCCTGCACCGAGCGGGCCACCTTGGTGGGTTCGAACATGTCCACCGGGGAGGGCTTGCCGGTATCGATCTGGCAGAAGTCACAACGGCGGGTGCATTCGGAGCCGCCGATCAGGAACGTGGCTTCCTTGTCTTCCCAGCACTCGAAGATGTTCGGGCAGCCGGCCTCCTCACACACGGTGTGCAGGCCTTCCTTCTTGACCAGGTTCTTGAGCTGGACGAACTCCGGGCCCATCTGGACCTTGGCCTTGATCCACTCCGGCTTCCGCTCTACGGGAACAGCCGAATTGCGCTGCTCAACGCGCAGCAGCTTCCGGCCTTCTGGTGCCAGTGTCACAGTAGAGCTCCTTCGGGGCTTGAAACGAGTGCTTCTTCGTGCTTGCGGAATTCCTCCACCAGCCGGTCCGCGATATCGCCCGGGGCGATGTTTTTGCCGGCTTCGATGGACATCGTGGTGACGCCGGCATCGGTGATGCCGCAGGCGATGATCTGGGCATAGGGTGCCAAATCATTGTTGCAGTTGATGGCGATTCCGTGCATTGTGACCCCGTCCAGGACGCGGATGCCGATTGCCGCGATTTTCCGGTCCGGGCCCTTGCTGTCAGCTCTGATCCACACTCCGGCGCGACCCTTGATGCGCTCTGCGTTGATGCCATAGTCGGCCATGACGGCGATCATGACAGCTTCCAGCCGTTCAACGTAGTCACGAATGCCCGACCGGTTCTTTAGTTTGAGGATCGGATAGGCGATCAGCTGGCCGGGTCCGTGCCAGGTCAGCTTGCCGCCCCGGTCCACTGCCACGACGGGCGTGCCGTCCAGCGGGCGCTCGTGCTCTTCTGTCAGCTTGCCGGCTGTATAGACAGCGGCGTGTTCAAGGATGAGGACTGTGCTGGGTGCCTCGGCTGCGACGACTTTGTCATGGAGTTCGCGCTGGATGTCCCAGCCCTTCATGTAATCAACCAAATCCGGTGCAAGACCCAGCGTGGAAAACTCAAGAGTCATGGCATCCAGCTTAGACCCCGGGCAGCATTGCTCCCGATTTAGTGTCCAAGCTCTCACAGCCAGGACGCCCCTGCCGGCCCTTCCGGCACGTTGCCTGTGGATAACTTCTGCGGCGCCGCACGGATTCCGCTAGACATAAGCCATGGCTGATTCTGCAGTTCCCGAGGTGCCCGGCTTTACCGTGGGACGCGAGCTGGGCCGGGGCGGCAGCTCCACCGTCTGGCTTGTGACTGACGAGCGCACTGGAACGGATTTTGCCCTGAAGTGCTTTGTGCCCGGGGCCGCGCCACCGGGCACGGCGCCGGAGCCCACGGCTGAAAGTGAGGTCCGGCGTGAAATCCGCATCCTGTCCACGCTGGACCACCAGCACCTGCTGAAGGCCCACGATGTGCTCCGGCTCGAAGTGGACTCCTGCGACGGACTCGGCCTGCTGGTGGATTACGCACCGGGCGGTTCCCTGGCCCAGCTGGTGGCCAGCCGCGGAAAACTCAGCATCGGCGAGACGGTGACGGTATTGACGCCGATCGCCCAGGTGCTGGGCTATCTGCACTCCCAGGGCTTCACCCACTCGGACGTGTCGCCCGGCAATGTCCTGTTCACCAGCCACGGCAAGCCGTTGCTGGCCGACGTCGGCATCGCCCGTATGGTGGGCGACCGTGCCGCGGTCCCCGGCCACGGCACCCGGGGCTTTATTGATCCGGCGCCGGTGGATGCCGTGCGGGCAGGCCTGCAGCCCGAGCGGGACGTCTATTCCGTGGCCGCGTTGGGCTGGTACTGCCTCACCGGCGACGCCCCCGTCCGGACTTCCGGCCGGCCGCCGCTGCCGTTGATTCTTCCCGGGATCCCCGGGGAACTGGCTGCTGCCCTCGAAGCAGGCCTCAACGAAGACCGGCGCCTCAGGCCCACGGCCCATGAACTGGCCGCCGCGATCTACCGCAGTGCCGCCCCGCTGCCTGTTGACCTGGCCGGGTCCGTGCATCCAACTGTGCTTCCGGAACTCCTGACCCGCCGTCCGCTGCCCGCGCGTTCGGGGTCAGGCGTCCGCGAAACACTTCAGGCCTGGCGGAGGCGGATGTCCACGTCCAGCTGGTCCGGTTTCGTTGGCGCCAGGCAGGTCCTGCCGTTCCCGGAAGCTGAGGGTCCGGGTGGCCGGCGTTCCCGGCCGGCGGACGGACACGCCGGCGGTTCCCGGACATCGGGAAAGCACGTTGGCGGGCCGCCGGAAGCCGGCCGGGTCCCGAGTTTGGACGCCCCGCGTTCCCAGTCCGTCCGATCCAGGGTCCCGGGTCTCCCTGCACGGCGTCCCGACGAGCCGGGATACCGGGCAACCCATCGCCTGCCCGCCCGCAGGTCACGGATCATATTCCTGGCGCCGGTCCTTGCAGTCCTGGCCGTTGCCTGGTTGCTGGCCGCTCAGGACGGCCCCGCGCCCCTGAACCGGGGCAGTCTGCAGGCGCACAGTGCGGACAGTGCGGACAGCCGCCAGGCCCGGGACGGCAGGGCCGCCGGGATGTCCGAAGCCCGCATCCCGGAGGACGTGGCCGTGCAGCTGGGCTCCGCGGATCCGGGTGAGGCTGTCCAGGGACTGGCCTCCCTAAGGTCCCTGGCTTTCAGCTCGGGACGGCTGGAGCTGCTGGACCAGGTCAATGTGCAAGGCTCGACGGCGGCAGCCGCGGACGAACGGATCGGCGGACCGCTTCGTGAATCGGGCCATGTCCTGGCCGGCTTCACCAGCATCCTGTCCGAGGTGCGGGTCCATCCGGACAGCAACGGCGACAGGGCGGTGGTGGCCGTCACGTCGGCCGCGTCATCCTATGAGGAAAAGGACCGTGCAGGCGTGCTGGTGGCCACAGGCTCCGCGGCCCCGGCCCGGCAGCTCCAGCTTGTGCTGGTGCCTGTGGAGGGCAGATGGCGCATCACGGAGATCCTGCCGGGGCCATGACAGGGCACGCGCACGCGCACGGACAGTCCGGAACGGATGGCCCGGTCAGCTCCGCCGGGCCGGGTCAGGACGCGATCCAGGCAGCCGCACCTTCCACCGACGCATGCTGCCAGGTGAACCCGCCGCCGGCGAGGACTGCGGGCTCCATGCGCTGGCTTGGCAGCAGCAGTTCATCGGCCAGCTTTCCCATCACCAGCCGCAGCGCCGGGGACGGCACGCGCAGGATGGCTGGCCGGTGCAGCGCAGCCGCCAGTGCAGCAGTGAGGGAGTTTACGTCTGCGCTCTCCGGGGCGCAGACATTGACCGGTCCTTGGTGGCGTGAGTGGAGCAGGAACTGAAACGCCGCCGAGACATCCGGCAGCGTGACCCATGGCCAAAACTGCCTCCCGTGGCCCAGCGGTCCGCCAACCCCGCAGCGCAGCAGGGGAAGCAGCCTGCCCAGGGCGCCGCCCGAACGGCTGAACACCACACCGGTGCGTGGCGTCACCACCCGGACGCCTGCAGGAGCCGAATGGGCGGCCGCCTCCCATTCGACACACAGCCTCGAGAGGATGCCGTTACCGGCCCGGGCGCCTTCCCTGAGCACCGTGCTCCCGGCATCGCCGTAGTACCCGGACCCGGACTGGCTGATAAAGGTGTGCGGGGGAACATCAAGCTGCTTCATTGCCCCCGTCAGCGTCCGGGTGGCATCCAGGCGGGACCTGAACAGTTCCGCAATCCGGCGGCGGGTCCATGGCCGGTCGCCGATCCCCGCCCCGGATAGGTTGATGACGGCGTCCGATCCCTCCAGCGCCGCCGGGTCCAGGCGGCGCGCTGCCGGATCCCAAGGAACCTCGGACAACGCACCGGGCGCACGCCGGACCAGCGTGACCACCTCGTTGCCGGCATCCCGCAGGACATGGGACAGGTGGGTTCCAATGAGCCCGGAGGCCCCTGCAATAACAATGCGCATGATCCATCTCACCATGCCCCTGCGTCCTGCGGGCACTTCCCTGGGGGCCCGTCGGATTTGACTATGATCGAACGATGACCTCTTCGAGCTACTTCCGATTCCCGCATGTGCACGGCGATCTGGTCACCTTCGTGGCCGAGGACGACGTCTGGATCGCACCCCTCGGCGGAGGCCGGGCATGGCGCGTCTCCTCCCTCCAGCTCCCCGCGCGCAACCCGCGTTTTACGCCCGACGGCAAGCGGCTGGTCTGGACCGTCGTCCAAGGGACAGCGCCCGAGGTGGTGACCGCAGAGGTTGACGGCGGCGGGTACCGGCAACTGACCTATTTCGGCCACGCCAGCACCAAAGTCAAAGGCTTCACCGCCGGCGGCGCCGTCCTGGTCACCAGCGCCTTCCGCCAGGCGGAGAGCCGGCACACGTACGCCTACAGCGTCCCGGTCGACGGCGGCTGGGCCGAGGAACTGCCGTTCGGCCCGGTTGAATCTGTTGCCTTCGGACCGGAAGTCGGCGACGAACGCCCGGTGGTGCTCGCCAGCGTGCTGTCCCGCGAGCCGGCCTGGTGGAAGCGCTACCGTGGCGGCACCGCAGGAAAGCTGTGGATCGACTCCGACGGCAACGGCGAGTTCGAACGGCTGGTCCCGGAGCTGGACGGCAACCTCACGGATCCGATGTGGGTGGACGGGCGGATCGCCTTCCTTTCCGACCACGAAGGATTCGGGAACCTGTACTCGGTCCTGCCTGGTGGCGGCGACCTTCGCCGGCACACCGACCACGAGGATTTCTACGTCCGGCATGCAGCCTCCGACGGCCAGCGGATCGTCTTCGAGTCAGCCGGCGAACTCTGGGTCCTCCACGATCTGCGCTCCGAAGCGGTGCGGCTGGACATCTCGCTCGGCTCCGCCTCCCAGTCCCGGCGTCCCGCCCTGCTGAAGACTGAGAAGCACCTCGGCGCCGTGGCTCCCGACGCCACTGGATCCGCCAGCGCCGTCGAGGCCCACGGCACCATCCACTGGATCCGCCACAAGGACGGCCCCTCCCGCGTCGTGGAGGCCACCCCCGGGGTCAGGGCACGCCTGCCCAGACCGCTCGACGGCGGCCGCATCGCCTACATTGCCGACCACGACGGCGTTGAAGCCCTGTACATCAAGGAGATCGCCGGGCAGGTGCCCGGCCCCGCCGCTGCGGCAAGCGTGGGACCCGCGGCTGTGCCCCCGGGACCTGCCGCCGATGAATCCGCGGCCGCGCTGCCACGGCCCGTGCCGGCGGCCGGCACCGCCGCCGCAGCCCCCGCGCCGGCGGTTGGCGCGCCGGTGGGCGATGACTCCCGGGCCGACGTCGCACCCGTTGCGGACGAACCCGCCGCGGCAGCCCGGACCGGCACGGCACCCACTCGCATCGGCTTCCCCAAGCCCGCACGTGCCAGCTCCATGGAAGCCAGCCCCGACGGCCGGTGGCTTGCGCTGGGCACGTCCTTCGGCGATGTCTACATCGCTGATACCTCCACCGGCGGACTCTCCCTTGTGGCAAGCATCGGTGAGGGAACCATTGCCGACCTGAGCTGGTCCGCGGATTCCCGCTGGCTCGCCTGGTCCGAACCTGTGACGTCCTTCGGTTCGCGCAGCAGGCTCCGGCTGGTGCAGGCCGGAAGCAAGGAACCCGCGGTGATTGATGTCACCGACGGACGCTTCTGCGACAAATCACCCAGCTTCACCCCGGACGGCAAGTTCCTCGCCTTCCTCTCCAACCGCAGCTTCGACCCGGTGTATGACGGCCACTCCTTCGACCTGTCCTTCCCCAGCCCGATCAAGCCGTACCTGGTGGCACTGGCGGCCGATACGCCGTCCCCGTTCGGTCCCGCCGTCGACCTGGACGGTGCAGGCGGCGGTGCTGAGGTCGGCGCTGGGGTCGCGGGCGAACCGGAGGCCGGCCCCCACGGCACCGCAAGCGTCCCGGAAGTACGGGTGGATGCAGAAGGCCTGGCCCACCGGGTCATCGGCGTCCCGGTTCCGCAGGGCAACTACTCCTCGCTCCGTGCCACGGACGGTGCCCTGCTGTGGCTGGACTGGGCGCTGGCCGGTGTCACCGGTGACGGCAAGGCCAGCCAGGAGGACAAGGACACTCCGCCCAGCCTGGTCCGCTTCGACCTGGCCCGGCGCAAGACGGCAACCCTGGTGGACGCCGTGGACAGCTACCGGCTTTCGGGGGACGGCAAGAAGGTGGTCCTGGTACGCGACAAGAAGGTCAGTGTGGTCCCATCGGGCGCGAAGGCCGACGAGGAGTCCGGGCAGCTGGTCAAGGTTGACCTGGGCCGCATCCGCGTCATGATGGACCCGCTCAGCGTCTGGGGGCAAGCGTTTGATGAGGCCTGGCGGCTGCAGCGCGACTTCTTCTGGGCCGAAGACATGGCCGGCCAGGACTGGGATTCGGTGCACAAGCGCTACCGCCCCCTCGTGGACCGGCTCGGTTCCCATGACGACCTCGTGGACTTGTTGTGGGAACTCCACGGTGAACTGGGCACCTCGCACGCCTATGTCCGGCCTGCCGCGGTGGCGGAAAACGGCAGCAACGGCCAGGGACGCCTGGGTGCCGACCTTGCGCTGACGGCCGCCGGGTGGGAGATTACCCGGATCCTGGCCGGCGAGTCCTCGGATCCGCTGGCCACATCCCCACTGACCCGTCCCGGCGCCGGCGCCAAGGCAGGGGACCTCCTGCTGGCCATCGACGGTGTCCCGCTCTCGGCAACGGTGACCCCTGCCATGCAGCTGGTCGGTGCCGCGGGCCGCGCCGTGGAGCTCACGCTCAGCAACGGTCCCGGCCACGGCCCGGCCGCCGGCAAGCAGCGGCGCATCGCCGTCGTCCCTGTCAAGGACGAGGAGCGCCTGCGCTACCAGGAATGGGTGGCCGCGAACAGGCGGACCGTGCGTGAGGCATCAGGCGGCGCGTTCGGCTACCTGCACATTCCGGACATGATGGCTAACGGCTGGGCGCAGCTGCACCGGGACCTCGACACCGAAACGGCGCTCGACGGTCTGATCGTGGACGTCAGGCGCAACCGCGGCGGACACACCTCGCAGCTCGTTGCCGAGCTGATAGGCCGCAAGGTCACCGGCTGGAGCATGCCCCGCGGGGAACGGCCGCGGACGTACCCGCACCACGCCCCGCGCGGGCCGGTCATTGTCCTCGCCGACGAGTTCGCCGGCTCCGACGGCGACATCATCACCCAGGTATCGAAACTGCGCGGCATCGGCCCCGTCATTGGCACACGCACCTGGGGCGGCGTCGTCGGGATCGACAACAGGTTCTCGCTCGCCGACGGCACCGGGGTGACGCAGCCCCGGTATGCCACCTGGTTCGGCGGCGGCGTGGCCTGGAGTGTGGAGAACTACGGCGTGGACCCGGATATCGAGGTGGCCTATCCGCCGCACGCGTATGCGGCCGGACGGGACCCCCAGCTGGAATATGGGATCGGCGCACTCAAGGAAATGATCCAGGAACTGCCCACGGACCGCCCGCCGGTCCGCGAAGGCTACCGCAGGCTCAAGCCCGCTCCGCTGCCCGCGCGCAGGCACGGCGACTGACGTCCCGCCTGTGGCCCACAAAAGGCTGCGCGCACGCAGAAGGCCCTGCTCCTTCCGGTTAGCCGGCAGGGAGCAGGGCCTTTCTGTTTGCAGCGCCGAGGACGCTGCAAACCCCGGATCAGGATTCCAGGGTTGCGTCCAGGGTGATGTCGATGCTGGCCAGCGCTCCGGATACCGGGCAGCCAACCTTGGCCTCGCCGGCGATCTTCTGGAACTCCTCTTCGGAGATGCCCGGGACCGTGGCGGATACGGTCAGGTGGCTGCCGGTGATGCCGGTGCCCGGGACGAAGGTCACGTCAGCCTTGGTGCGGACCTCGTCCGGCGTGTGCCCTGCCTGTGCAAGCATGTTGCTGAATGCCATCGAGAAACAGCTGGCGTGGGCGGCGGCGATGAGCTCTTCCGGGCTGGTCTTGCCTTCGGCAGCTTCGGTGCGTGCCTTCCAGGTGACGTCGAACGTGCCCAGTCCTGAGCTGTCCAGCGTGGTCTGACCCGATCCTGCAAAAAGGTCGCCGTTCCATACTGTGTGTGCGCTGCGCGTTGCTGCCATGTCCACTCCTCAAAGATTGATACGAACCGGGACCGGCTCCTGCCTGGGTCCCGCCGGTTCCCATCCTAGGGATTCCGGGGGACCCATGCACGGAGTGTCCGCTCTCAGTGGATTGTGACCGGGCTAATGCCGGAGTTTGATGACTAAACAGCGACGGCGCCGCTCCCGGGCAAGGGGAGCGGCGCCGTCGTGGTTTAGAGGGCAGCGGTCAGTTCCACAGCGTGGCGATGGCCACGTTGAGCAGCGCGAGCCCGCCCACGCTGTGGGCCAGGCCCTTGCTGATGGGCTCGTCCTTCTTGTATTTGCGGCGTCCGATGAACGCCAGCACGCCGACGGCCAGCGCGATCGCGAACTTGATGCCCAGCTTGGCGTAGTTCGCGTCCATGTCCAGGGCCGGGATCAGCCCCATCATCACGATGCCGGTGATGAGCTGAAGCGCCGCACCATCGAACTGCCGGGGGTGGACCGTGGGCTTCTTCATGTTGCCGATCCAGATGCCGACGATCATGGCGGCGCCAACGATGTGCAGGAAGACCATGATGTTGTAGACGATAATCATGGCACCAGTCTAGCCAGACGTTCTACGCCATGTAGTAAGGCCGGCCGGGTCTTTCCCTGTGTCGCACCGTTCGTGGCGGCCGGACGCTTAAACCGCGACGGCGGTGCCCGCGTTCCGGTGGTTTCCCACCGGCGCGTGCACCGCCGTCGCGAGGATCAGCCGTAAGGTCTGGTCCCGTGGGCTACAGGCCCAGGTCAGCCTCGAACGCGCCTGCTTCGAGGCGGGCCTTCAGCGTCTGCAGGAAGCGGCCTGCGTCCGCGCCGTCCACCAGGCGGTGGTCGTACGTCAGGGACAGGTACATCATGGAGCGGATGGCGATCGAGTCGTCACCGTTCTCATCGGCCACCACCACGGGACGCTTGACGATCGCGCCGGTGCCCAGGATGCCCACCTGCGGCTGGTTGATGATCGGGGTATCGAACAGGGCGCCGACCGATCCGATGTTGGTGATGCTGAACGTGCCGCCGGACAGCTCATCCGGGCCGATCTTGCCGTCGCGGGTGCGGCCGGCGACGTCGGCGATCTTGCCGGCGAGGCCGGCAAGGTTCAGGTTGCCTGCGTCCGAGATGACCGGAACCAGCAGGCCCTTGTCCGTGTCCACGGCGATCGCCAGGTGCTCGGCGTTGTGGTACGTGATTTCCTGCTTGTCCTCGTCGTACGCAGCGTTCAGCTTCGGGTGCTGCTTGAGGGCCTCGGCAACGGCCTTGGCGATGAACGGCAGGAAGGTGAGCTTGACGCCGTTCTGGGCCTGGAACGAGTTCTTGGCCTTGAGGCGCAGCTTGGCGACCTTGGTCATGTCCACTTCATGCACCTGCGTGAGCTGGGTGGAGACCTCAAGGGACTCGCGCATGCGGCGGGCGATGACCTGGCGGATGCGGGGAGCCTTCTGCGTTGTTCCGCGCAGGGAGGAAGCAGCCGGACCGGCCGGGGCGGCGGATGCTGCCGGAGCCGCGGCGGGGGCGGCCTTGGCATCTGCCGCGGCGATCACGTCCTGCTTGCGGATGCGGCCGCCAACACCGGTGCCGGACAGCGACGAGATGTCCACGCCGTGCTGGTTCGCCAGCTTGCGGACCAGGGGAGTGACGTAGCCGGACTCGGACCCTGAGGCGGCCGGCGCGGAGGTTTCCGCTGCCGCAGCCTGGGGGGCCTCTGCCTTCGGCGCCTCTGCCTTGGGAGCTTCAGCCTGGGGAGCCTCTGCCTTGGGTGCTTCGGCGGGGGCCGGTGCCGGAGCTTCGGCCTTGGCCTCGGCAGCCGGGGCAGGAGCGGCGGCGGGCGCTGCTGCGGGGGCAGCGGCCCCGGAACCGATGACGGCCAACACGGAGCCAACCTCGGCGGTTTCGTCCTCGTTGACCCGGATTTCCTGCAGCGTCCCCGCGACGGGGGAGGGGATCTCAGTGTCGACCTTATCGGTGGAGACCTCGAGGAGGGGCTCGTCGACCTCGACGGAGTCGCCTACTGCCTTGAGCCAACGGGTGACGGTGCCTTCGGTGACGCTTTCGCCGAGGGCCGGGAGGGTGACCTCGTGGCTTTCGCCGCCGGTTGCCGCGGGGGCAGCAGCGGCGGGGGCCTCTTCAGCCGGTGCGGCGGGGGCCTCTTCGGCGGGAGCTTCTTCAGCAGGTGCTTCTTCGGCAGGGGCGGCGGGGGCTTCTTCGGCCGGCGCTGCTGCCTCGGGTGCTGCGGAGCCGGAACCGTCACCGATGCGGACCAGCGGAGCGCCAACTTCGGCGGTCTCGTCTTCGGCAACGAGGATTTCCTCGATGACGCCGGCTATGGGAGAGGGGATTTCGGTGTCTACTTTGTCGGTGGAAACCTCGAGCAGCGGCTCGTCCACCTCTACCCGGTCACCTACCTGCTTAAGCCAGCGGGTGACGGTTCCTTCGGTGACGCTCTCACCGAGGGCGGGCAAGTTAACGGATTCAGACATGTCGTCCCCGTTCTACTTATTGATCTTTTTGTGCGGATGATTGCTGGCTTGTTCGAGCTTAGTGCACCCGGCGGATCATGCCCGGTGCACTAAGCCCTGTTGTCTTGCTGGGCTGCTTAGCCGTGTAGGGCTTTGCCTGCCAGGGCGAGGTGGGCCTCGCCCAGTGCCTCGTTCTGGGTGGGGTGGGCGTGCAGCAGCTGGGCCACATCCTCCGGGTAGGCTTCCCAGTTCACGATCAGCTGGGCTTCACCGATCTGCTCACCCATGCGGGAGCCGATCATGTGGACGCCTACAACGGGGCCGTCCTTCTGGCGGACCAGTTTGACGATGCCGCCGGTGCCCAGGATGGAGCTCTTGCCGTTGCCGGCGAGGTTGTACTCCTGGGTTTCCACCTGGTCCTCGCCAAATTTCTCCTTGGCTGCCTTCTCGGTGTAGCCAACAGTGGCAATCTCAGGCTCGGAGTAAGTCACCTTGGGAATGTTGACGTCCTCGACGACGACGGGCTTCAGGCCCGCGATCTCTTCGGCCACGAAGATGCCCTGCTGGTAGCCGCGGTGGGCCAGCTGGACACCCGGGACGATGTCGCCCACGGCGTAGACGTTGCCGACGCCGGTGTGCAGGCGTTCGTTGGTGATGACGAAGCCGCGGTCGATGGTGATGCCGGCCTCTTCATAGCCAAGGTTGGCGGTGACCGGTCCACGGCCGACGGCCACGAGGAGCAGGTCAGCTTCGAACGTCTTGCCGTCAACGAGGGTGACCTTGACGCCGTCGTCGTTCTGCTCGACGCCCTGGAAGAAGACGCCCGTGGAGAACTTGATCCCGCGCTTCTTGAATGCCCGCTCAAAGTTCTTGACGATTGCGGCGTCCTCGTTGGGGACCAGCGACGGCAGGCCTTCGACGATGGTGACGTCCACGCCGAAGGACTTCCAGACGGAAGCGAACTCGACGCCGATGACGCCGCCGCCGAGGATGATCGCGCTCTTCGGGATGTAGTCCATGGTGAGGGCTTCGTCGGAGGTGATGACCTTGCCGCCGATTTCCAGGCCCGGCAGGCTGCGGGAGTAGGAACCCGTGGCCAGGACGATGTTCTTGCCCTTGTAGGCCGTGCCGTTCACGACGACGGTGTCGGTGCCCTGCAGCTTGCCTTCACCCTCGATGACGGTGATGCCCTTGGACTTGATCAGGCCCTGCAGGCCCTTGAACTTGCCGGCAACGATGCCGTCCTTGTAGGCGTTGACAGCGGTGATGTCGATGCTGTCCAGGGTGACATTCACGCCGTATTTGGCGGAATCACGGGCGTGGTCGGCCAGTTCGGCCGAGTGCAGCAGTGCCTTGGTGGGGATACAGCCGTTGTGGAGGCAGGTGCCGCCCAGCTTTCCCTTCTCCACGAGGCCGACGGTGAAGCCAAGCTGTACGGCCCGCAGGGCGGCGGCGTATCCGCCGCTGCCGCCACCGAGTACCAGGATGTCGAATTCTTGCGCAGTTGCCTGATCGGCCACTTAGACGCTCCCTCGCGTGAACGATGACGCGAGCGTACGCATCATCTGGTCTTGGAACTTGTACTGCCGTGATTATGCCAGCAGGCAGGTTCTCTTGCATTTGTGACTACCGTGGTTCACCTTAGCGAACCACTTGTCCATGCTCCACCTTGCCACCGCGTTTGTGGAGCGCTTGTGGTGAGTGTCACGCGGCTTTGTGTCCAAGGAATCACCGTGGTGTCACAAAGCCGCGTGACAGGTCAAAAACCGGTCAGACAGCTGCCGCCAGGAGGTCCTCGACATAGGCCACCAGGGTGCGGACCGTGCAGCCCGTGCCCTGTTTGTGGGTGTAGCCATAGGGACTCCCGTTGTTGAACGACGGGCCGGCGATGTCCACGTGGGCCCAGGGGATCTGTTCCCCGTCCTTGCCCTTACCCACAAACTCGCGCAGGAAAACAGCGGCGGTCATCATGCCGCCGTGGCGTTCGCCGATGTTGGCCAGGTCTGCCACCTGGGAGTCCAGGCTGGGCCGCAGTTCCTCTGGCAGGGGCATCGGCCAGACCAGCTCTCCCGCGCGGTCCGCGGCGGCCTTGAGCGGGCCGGTGACGCTGTCGGATCCCATGATGCCGGCCGTGCGGTTGCCGAGGGCAATGAGCTGCGCGCCGGTGAGCGTGGCAACGTCGATGATGGCGTCCGGGTATTCGCGGCTTGCGGCAACGATGCCGTCCGCCATGACCAGCCGGCCCTCGGCGTCGGTGTTCAGTACCTCGACGGTCTTGCCGCCGAACATCGTCAGGACGTCGGCGGGCCGTGACGCGGCGCCGGAGGGCATGTTTTCCGCGATGCAGAGCCACGCGGTCGCCTTCACGGGCAGGCCCAGGCCGGCGATGGCCAGCACGGTGTTAAGGACGACGGCGGCGCCCGCCATGTCGCTCTTCATGTCACCCATGCCCAAAGCCGGCTTGATGGAGATGCCGCCGGTATCGAACGTGATGCCCTTGCCCACGAGGGCGATTTTTGCGGTTGCCTTGGCGGGGGCGTATTCGACCTTCACCAGGCGGGGCTGCCGGGTGGAGCCCTTGCCCACGCCCATGATGCCGCCGAAGCCTTCTTTTTCCAAGCGCTTTTCGTCCCAGACGGTCACCTTGACGGGCAGCCCCTTGGACAGCTCCTTGGCGGCGTCGGCGAAGGTCTCGGGGTAGAGGTGGCTTGGCGGCTGGTTGACCAGCGACCGCGTGGCGTTGACTGCCTTGCCGACCAGGCCGGCACGCACCAGGGCCGGGCGCAGTTCAGGCTCGCCCGCAACGTCCGTGAAGATCACGGCATTACTGACCGGGGCCTTCAGCCCGTCCTTGGAGGAACGGTACTCAGTGAAGGCGTAGGCTCCCAGCGCGGCACCCTCCGCAACGGCCGCGACGTCGTCGATCCCCGCCGTCGGAAGTGCCAGGACCACGGTGGTGCAGCCGGCGAGCTGCCGCACCGCGGAGCCGGCGGCCCTGCGGAGGGCTTCACCGGCGAGGGTACGGTCTGCTCCCACCTTGCCCACGCCAACGAGGACCAGGACGCCGGCGCCCGTTTCGGGGAGGCCGGGGAGCCTGACCAGCTGGTCGGCGGCCCCCGTGACGCCCAGGACCTTGAGGGAGTCGGCCAGGGCTTCCGCGGACTTGGCCGTCAGCGGATTGTCGAGGAGGACCGGCCCGTCCGGTCCCTGGCCCACCCCGATGACGACGGCGTCACTGGGGGCCTTCCTAAGGTCCCGCGCGAGGGTACTAAGGTTGATTTCAGTATTCTTGACCACGGGGATCAGTCCTCAATTCTCAAAGATTATTCGGGCAGGAATGCATGTTTGGCGTCCTGCCATGGAAGAAACCTCAGCTGCGCTGGGCCAGGTACTCCGCCGGGGCGTCGCAGGCCCGTCCGGCAGGCAGTTCCGATCGTAGCCCGTCTGCGCCGCCGCAGCGGAATCATCTGAGAGCTGCGACACACCCGCAAGCGGAATGCCGGGGTGGCCCGGGGCGTTGTATGAGGTATCCACGCGAAACCACGAAAGGAACATGCCGTGCTTGAACGGATTTCCGGCTCCCTGCTGGACCCCGATGCGCTCTATGCGAGCAACATCGAGTTGTTCCACAGCCCGGCGCTCCGGGGCCTGAACCTGGTGATGGGGTTTACCGGGTTTGCCGATGCCGGCCATGTGGTTAGGCAGATCAACGCGGAGCTGCTCGACGCCCTCGACGCCGAGACGGTCGCGGTTTTCGACGCCGACCAGCTCATCGACTACCGCTCCCGCAGGCCCCACGTTTCGTTCGTGGAGGACCACCTGCAGGACTACCAGGAGCCCAAGCTCGCCCTGTACAAACTGACGGATGGCCTGGGCAATCCTTTCCTCCTCCTGGCGGGCTTCGAGCCGGACCTTCAGTGGGAGCGTTTCGCCCGTGCGGTAGTGGGCATCGCGGAAAAGCTGGACGTCAACCTGGTGACGTGGATCCATTCCATTCCGATGCCGGTCCCGCACACTCGCCCGGTCGGCGTTACCGTCCACGGGAACCGCCCCGACCTGATCGAGGGCATCTCGGTATGGAAGCCCACCGTGGAGGTCCCGGCGGCTGTAGGCCACATCCTGGAGCTTCGGCTGGTCGAGGCCGGACGGAACGTTGCCGGCTATGTGATCCACGTTCCGCACTACCTTGCGGAAGCCGAATACCCAACGGCGGCCGTGGCCGGACTGGAGTACCTTGGCGCGGCGACGTCCCTGATGCTGCCCACGGACCGGCTCCGTGAAGCGGGCCGGGAAGTCAGCCGCCAGATCGCCGAGCAGATCGATGCGTCCGAGGACGTCCAGCAGGTGGTGTCCCGGCTCGAATCGCGTTACGACGAGAAAGCGGAGGGGACCGTCCGCCGGTCGCTGCTCGCGGATGAGAACGACAACCTGCCCAACGGCGAGGAACTGGGCGCCGCCGTCGAGGCCTACCTCGCCCGGGAGAACCCCGGCCAGTAGCCATCCGGCGCCTGTCCGCGTGCGGCCCCTAAGCCTGGCGGGCGCTGTGGCGCGGGCATAATGGTGGAGTGACTGCACCCCGCGCCTGGCTGATCTGGACCATCGGAATCTTCGCGTATCTGGTTGCCGTCTCGCAGCGGACCTCCTTCGGCGTGGTGGGTCTTGAAGCCACGGAGCGGTTCCACGCCAGTGCCTCGGCCATCTCCTTCTTTACTGTTCTCCAGCTCCTCGTCTACGCCGGGCTGCAGATCCCGGTGGGCGTCCTGGTGGACCGGTTCGGCTCCCGGGCCATGATCGCCGGCGGCGCAGTCCTGATGGGCCTCGGCCAGCTCCAGCTGGCGTTCGCCGACAGCATCCCCGGCGGAGTGCTGGGCAGGGTGTTGGTTGGCGCCGGTGATGCCATGACTTTCATCTCCGTCATCCGCCTCATTCCGCTCTGGTTTGCCCCGGCGCGCGTGCCCCTCGTTACCCAGCTGACGGGCATGTCCGGACAGCTGGGACAGCTTTTCAGCGTTGTCCCGTTTGCGTTGGTCCTGCATTCCGCCGGCTGGACCCCGGCGTTCCTCATGCTGGCCGGGATGTCCGGCCTCGCCGTCGTCCTGGTCCTCCTGCTTCTGCTCGATGTCCCGCCGGGCACCCCGCGGCCCCAGTCGCAACAGGGGCTGAAAGCCACCGGCGCCTCGCTCGCACGGGCGTGGAGGCAACCGGGCACCCGGCTGGGGATGTGGAGCCACTTCACCATCCAGTTCAGCGGCACAGTCTTTGCCATGACCTGGGGCTATCCGTTCCTCATCTCGGGCCAGGGGCTGGATGCCGGAACCGTCGCAGCCCTGATGGCCCTCTACGTGGCCGCCGCCATGGCAGTGGGCCCCTTCATCGGCCGCTTTGTCTCGCGCCACCCGCTGCGGCGCTCCACCATGGTCCTGCTCATTGCCGGTGCGACGGCTGCCGCCTGGGCAGCGGTGCTGCTGATGCCCGGCCGCTCGCCGCTGTGGCTCCTGGCGGGGCTGGTTGTTGTCCTCGCCATCGGCGGGCCCGGTTCGATGATCGGCTTCGATTTCGCCCGCACGTTCAATCCGGCCCACAGGATCGGCACCGCCACGGGCATCGTCAACGTGGGCGGGTTCATCGCGGCGCTCGTGGCGATTTTCCTGATCGGGCTGGTGCTGGACATCCTCTACGCGAGCGGGTTCTCCAACGGCGTCCTTTACGGCCTGGAACCGTTCCGGATCGCCCTGTGTGTCCAGTTCCTGCTGATCGGGACAGGCGTCTCGGCGACCCTGGCCTGCCGCCGCAAGGTGCGCCGGCAGATGGCTGCGCAGGGAGTTGTTGTTCCACCGCTTTTGCGCGCCCTCGCCCGGCAGCGGCACGAAAACCTGGCCCGGAAGAAGCAGCGGACGCCCGCGGACGGCGACTGACACTTTTCCTCCACTTGGCGCCGTTCTCCACATAGCGCAGGTTGGGTGTTCGCTGCAGCTTCCGGTGCGCGAAAGCTGGAAGCATGACTCCTCCAGAACACCTCACCGTCCAGGGCCCCGAGGACATCCTTGGGTTCATTCCGCATTCCCTCGGGTATTGGCCGGCCGACAGCCTGGTGGCCATGACCCTCCAGGGCAAACGCCTCGGCGCGACGCTCCGCCTTGACCTGCCGGGCCCCGACGTCCTGGCAGATCCCAGGAAGTTCGCCTGCACGGTCCGGGACTACCTGCGGGCTGACGGGAATGCGGACGCCTCATTGCTGGTGTTTTTCACCAACGAGGGCTGGATGGACGGCTGCCTGGGCGCCGTGCAGACCTACACTGGACTGCTGGCATCGGTACAGGCGGTACTTGGCGCCGCCGGCATGCCTGTCCGGGACGCCTGGTACGTGGGGGATTCGTACTGGCGCGACGCCTATTGCACGGACGAATCCTGCTGCCCCCTGCCGGGACGGCCCACCAGTGACATCCTGGACAGCCGGCTCAACGCTGAAATGATTTTCCGCGGCAGCAGCGTCGGACCTGCGCCCGAGGACAGCAGCCCACGTCCGGCCGCAATGCCGGCCGAGTCCAGGAGCCTGCTGCGCGCCGCCGAGGCCGCGTGGACGGGGCCGCTGGATCTCCGCCGGGGAAGCAGGGCCCAGTTCGAGGCCCTCCTTGACGTCTGGGAGCTGATGCTGCTTTCCGGGCAGGTTCCGGCCGACCCCCTTGCCGGGGGTTTCGTCCGGGCAACACTCCGGGTGCCCGCCTGGCGGGATGCAGTCCTGGTGATGGCGGCAGCGGGCAGGACCGCCGCATCGGCGGGCGCGGACCACTTTGGGATCTTCGACGCCGGATGCGGCCTCCCGCCGGTGCGTCCGGCCGCCGCCGGCGTGCAGGAAGCCGTCACCGGCACGGCCTGCGCCGTTCCTGATCCGGTCCCGGGCGCAGAGGCCACGGTGCCGGGATACGGCGAGGTGCTGCTGGGCCTGGAGCCGTCCTTGCCGGACTGGCCCAGCATGAACAATCTGGACCGTGTCCTGGAGCAGTTGGCCGCCGGGGGAGGACTGGCCGCAGCGGCCGCGCTCTCCGGGCGCGGTTGGATTTCGTGGTGCCGCGGACGAGGCTCCTACGCTGCCGCGCACCTGGGGCGGGCGCTGGACGAGGAACCCGGTTACCGGCTGGCTGAACTCCTGCTCGAACTCGTGCGGCGGGGAACTGTTTGCGGGTGGGCTGCCCGGAAGGAGGCAGCCTGGCAGAAGTTTGGGCCCGACGCCGCCTGACCGGCAGTGGGCGGCGGAGTGCGGCAACGTTTGGGAAAACCATGAGACAATGGATGCCGAGACCCGGTTGGGTCCGTGAATCTGGTGCACGTAATGGCAGCCCTTCCGGGAACATTACAGCCGCTCCGGCAGTTCTACTTAAGGACTCTGCCGGCCGTGGTTGCACCTGATGTTGATCACGGACTTGACAGGGTCATAGTGGTGTTGCCCGTATGGTGATTCCACAGACCGCCGCTAGAAAGGTTTTCTGTGACCCCGTCTTCCGCGAAGAAGGAACCCGCCCTCCAGGACGACTTGTCCCCCGAGGAGAAGCAGGCTGCAACGAACGCCAAGCGAGCAGCCACGCGCGCAGCCAACAAAGCTGTCAAGGACGCCACCGGTGATGTGGATGGCAAACCCGAACCCAAGAAGCGTGGGCCCAAGCCCGGCGCCAAGGCTGCTGCCGAAGCCGCCGGCAAGTCCGCACGCGGGGCCGACTCCGACGACGAGGACGACGTCGAAGAAGACCTCGACGACATCATCCTGGACGGCCCGGACGCCGTCGATGACGGTGAAATCAACGCCGCCAAGGAAGCGTCGGCTGCCACCGGCAAGGGCTTCGTCTACTCCGACGCCGACGACGACGACGCTCCTGTCCAGCAGGTCATGTCCGCCGGCGCAACCGCCGACCCCGTCAAGGACTACCTGAAGCAGATCGGTAAGGTTGCGCTGCTCAACGCCGAGCAGGAAGTGGACCTTGCGCTCCGGATTGAAGCCGGCCTCTTCGCAGAAGAGAAGATCAACGCCGACGACGGCACCATGGACCCTAAGTTCAAGCGCGAGCTTGAATTCGTGATCCATGACGGCAAGCGCGCCAAGAACCACCTCCTGGAGGCCAACCTCCGCCTCGTGGTCTCCCTGGCCAAGCGTTACACCGGCCGCGGCATGCTCTTCCTGGACCTGATCCAGGAAGGCAACCTGGGCCTGATCCGTGCGGTGGAGAAGTTCGACTACACCAAGGGCTTCAAGTTCTCGACGTACGCCACCTGGTGGATCCGCCAGGCCATCACGCGCGCCATGGCTGACCAGGCCCGCACCATCCGTATCCCGGTCCACATGGTGGAAGTCATCAACAAGCTGGCCCGCGTCCAGCGCCAGATGCTCCAGGACCTGGGCCGCGAACCCACGCCGGAAGAGCTGGCGCTGGAACTGGACATGACCCCGGAAAAGGTCGTCGAGGTCCAGAAGTACGGCCGCGAGCCCATCTCGCTCCACACCCCGCTTGGCGAGGACGGCGATTCCGAGTTCGGCGACCTCATCGAGGATTCCGAGGCCGTCGTCCCCGCGGATGCCGTCAGCTTCACGCTTCTGCAGGAACAGCTGCACTCGGTGCTGGACACGCTGTCGGAGCGCGAAGCCGGCGTGGTGGCCATGCGGTTCGGCCTGACCGACGGACAGCCGAAGACTTTAGACGAAATCGGCAAGGTCTACGGCGTTACGCGTGAGCGCATCCGCCAGATCGAATCCAAGACCATGTCCAAGCTGCGCCACCCCTCGCGGTCCCAGGTGCTCCGGGACTACCTGGACTAGAGCAGAACCCAAGCAACGCGGGGTCACTTCCTGCCCGATGAACCGAGGTTATCGGGCAGGAAGTGACCCCGCGTTGCTTTTGCCGTATGCGAAAACAGGGCCCCCTCCAAACGGAGGGGGCCCTGAAAGCGCTTGGTCAGGTCAGTCGACTGCTACGGGCGCCTTTTCGTGAAGCCGGCCCGTCTCGTCGTGCCAGTCGGAGCTCAACGGCTTGAGCGTTGATTCGACTGCACGGGCATGGTGGCCACAGAAAAGAAGCTCACCGCCGGAGGACTCGAGTACAACCCGGACATATGCCTGGGCTCCGCAACGATCGCACCGGTCCAGTGCGTTGAGTGTGCGGTCTGCCACTGCTGTTGTCATTTCGGCCTCCTTAGTAGATCTGTATGTCTATGTAACCAGTATTCGTAGCAATTCCATCGCAAGGATGGGGCAAGTTCGCTGTCCGCGTATCCGCAAGACTTGATCAAGGCCCTTTTGCCGCGTCCCGGGCCAGTGGCGAGTGGCGTGGCCCACAGCCGCCGGCAGGCGTGGGAGTCGGGCGTTCTGCGCTGGTCAGACTAGGCTGGGAAGAGCGCCTTAGCGCCTGCTGTTCCGTCACTGAAGGAGTTCACAACCGTGGCACCGAGTTCTGATTACACCGCCCGGCACCTCTCCGTCCTGGAGGGCCTTGAAGCCGTACGTAAACGGCCCGGCATGTACATCGGCTCCACCGACTCCCGCGGCCTGATGCACTGCCTCTGGGAAATCATCGACAACTCCGTTGACGAGGCTTTGGCCGGCTTCGGCCATGACATCAAGATCATCCTGCACGCCGACAACTCGGTGGAGATCCACGACGACGGCCGCGGCATCCCTGTTGATGTCGAGCCGAAGACCGGACTGTCCGGCGTCGAGGTTGTCTTCACCAAACTGCACGCGGGCGGAAAGTTCGGCGGCGGCTCTTACACGGCCTCGGGCGGCCTGCACGGTGTGGGCGCTTCAGTGGTCAACGCACTGTCCTCCAGGCTGGACGTGGAAGTGGACCGTGGCGGGAAGACCTACAAAATGTCCTTCCGGCGCGGCGAACCGGGACGGTTCAAGGACCCGGGGACCAAATCCGATCCCGCTGCGACGTTCGAACCCTTCGTTGAGGACTCCGTCCTGGACATCGTGGGCAAGGCCAAACGGGGCGTCACCGGAACGCGCATCCGCTACTGGGCAGACCGGCAGATATTTACCCCGGACGCCAAATTCTCCTACGACGAACTCGCCGCGCGGGCCCGGCAGACCTCGTTCCTCGTCCCGGGCCTCAAGCTCACAGTCCGCGACGAACGCCGCATGCCCGGCACTCCCGGCGAAGCCGGACCGCACGAAGAGGTGTTCCACCATGACGGCGGCATCTCCGAGTTCGTTGACTTCCTCGCCGCTGATCCGGCCGTCACCGACATCTGGCGGCTGCACGGCGCCGGCAAGTTCAAGGAAACGGTGCCCGTGCTGGACGAGCGCGGCCACAGCCAGCTCGCCGAGGTTGAACGCGACTGCGAAGTTGACGTGGCACTGCGCTGGGGCATTGGCTACGACAGCACGGTCCGCAGCTTCGTCAACATCATCTCGACGCCCAAGGGCGGAACGCACCAGTCAGGCTTTGAGCAGGCCCTGGTGAAGACCTTCCGCAAGGCGGTGGAGAGCAACGCCCGCAAACTCAAAGCCGGAAACGACAAAATCGAGAAGGACGATATCTTCGCGGGCCTCACCGCTGTCCTGACGGTCCGGCTGGCGGAGCCGCAGTTCGAGGGCCAGACCAAGGAAATCCTCGGGACCTCGGCAGTGCGGGCCATCGTGGCCAAGGTGGTGGAGCAGGAAATCAACGCCAAGCTCAATTCCGCCAACCGCAACGACAAGGCCCAGTCGGCGCTGCTGCTGGAGAAGATCGTCAGCGAGATGAAGTCCCGCATTTCGGCGCGCGTCCACAAGGAAACGCAGCGCCGCAAGAATGCGCTGGAGACATCGTCGATGCCCACCAAACTCGCCGACTGCCGCACCGACGACGTCGCCCGCTCCGAACTCTTCATTGTGGAAGGTGACTCCGCGCTCGGAACCGCCAAGCTGGCCCGGTCCTCGGACTTCCAGGCCCTGCTGCCCATCCGCGGAAAAATCCTCAACGTCCAGAAGGCCTCGATAGGGGACATGCTCTCCAACGCCGAGTGCGCCGCCCTGATCCAGGTGGTGGGCGCCGGCTCGGGCCGCAGCTTCGACATCAGCGCCGCCCGCTACGGCAAGGTCATCCTGATGACCGACGCCGACGTCGACGGCGCCCATATCCGCACGCTCCTGCTGACCCTGTTCTTCCGCTACATGCGCCCGATGATCGACGAGGGCCGCGTCTTCGCCGCCGTGCCGCCGCTGCACCGGGTTGAGGTGATCAATGCCGGCCAGAAGGCCAACGAGATGATCTACACCTATTCGGAAGCGGAGCTGCATGTCCTTCTGGCCCGGCTCGCCAAGGAGGGCAAGCGCTACAAGGAACCGATCCAGCGCTACAAGGGCCTGGGCGAAATGGACGCGGAGCAGCTGGCAGAGACCACCATGGATCCGCGGCACCGGACCCTGCGCAAAGTGGGGATCGAAAACGCCAAGCAGGCCGAGGACACGTTCGACCTCCTGATGGGCTCTGACGTCGCCCCGCGCAAGGACTTCATTATCGCCGGCGCGGCAAGCCTGGACCGGGAGCGGATCGACGCCTGACCGGGTGGTGGCCGTCTCGTTGTTCAATCGATTGCTCCGCAACGGCCGTTTTGGGGGCACAAAAGGGCCCTGGCGGAGCAATCGATGGGTAACCCGGCACTGACGGGACGGCCACGGTTGGTCGGCCGGCCTGCAGCATTCAGCCCAGCAGGCCGGGCACAATCAGCAATGCGGTGGGTAGGGCCAGCAGCAGGATGCAGGCTGCCAGTACGCCGCCGCGGAGGGCCGCCGGGAGCTGCGGCCGCGGCGAGAGCAGCCTGCTGACCCTGGATGCGGTGGTCCGCGCAGAATCGGCCCCGGCGACGCCTGACGCCGTCTCCAGGCCGTCGAGGGCAAGCCCGGCCTGCCCGGCTGGCCGGAAGTCAGCCGCCGGGCCTGCCGGCACGGAACCGCTGGCCACGATCGCTATGGCCTTGATGAGTGTTGCCTTGCTCTCCGTTTTCAGTGCGACGTCATCTGCCAGCATCTCGATCAGCGAGTTCACGGACTCCTGCGCGAGCCGTGTGGTGGGAAGCCAGGGCAGTGCCTGGCGCCAGGCGGCGAACGCCCAGAGCAGCAGGTGGTGCCGCTGGCTCAAATGGGCGTTTTCGTGGATCAGGACCGCGCGCAGCTCGGCTGGTTCCAGGGCCGCCATCAGGCCGTCGGAAAGTACAGTGACCGAACGGGCGCCGCCGGGCAGGCAGTAGGCCACCGGCGAATCGTGGCTGATAACGACAGTTCCCGCCCCCTGCGTGGAGGGCGAGGCCAGCAGCGCGAGGAGTTCACGGTGGCGCCGCCGCTGCCGTTCGATTTTGTAATACGTGAGCAGCAGCGTGAAGACCAGGTGGGCGGTCAGCAGGGCCGCCGCCGAGAGGGCAAAAAGATGCCAGAAGCCAAGTGCCGTGGTGGGCGCATTAAAAAGCACCATGCCTGCGAGTGCCCGCAGCCCGGCGATCAGGTTGTCCCCGATCGGTTCGAGGCCGTACACCAGCATGGCACCGATCATGGAGAGGCCACCGGCGAGGGCGATGGCCTGCCACAGGAGCATCGCGGTGAAGGGTGAACGGGCCGGCCACTGGGCGCGGGAAAGAAAGACAGGCACCGGCCAGGCCAGGACTATCGCAAGGACCGCCAGCAGGTATGAGGTCCAGAACATGGCCCGCTAGACGTGGCCGAGCAGTTTGCGCAGTGTTTCGGCTTCACTTTCCGTCACAGACCCGATGAACCTGGCCAGAACCGCTTCGCGGTCAGGGGCGGACCCCAGTACTTCATGCATGAGCTCCGCCGTGTGGTCCTCCCGGCTGGAGACAGCCTGATAACGGTGCGGCCTGGTGCCGCGCTCCCGCTCCACAAGGCCCTTCTTCTCCAGGCGTGAGAGCACCGTCAGCACAGTGGTGACTGCCAGTTCCTTGCCCTCATGCCCCGCAGCGCCACCCGTGGCTTCCGTGCTCTGCGCCAGCAGATCGCGCAGGGTGTTTGCCGTGGCTGCCTCGTGGCCCGCCCAGAGCAGGTCCATCACTGCCCGTTCCAGTTCGCCAAGACTAGCCATTCCATACATCCTTTGATTCCCCTCACCGTCGGGCCCGCGGGCCCCGGTGACAACAGCTGAACACTACAAGAACAAATTTACCCCGTTTCGGCTTCACTTTCTACGCCAAGTAGAACAGTGGGCGTGCCGCAGCCTTGTGGGCAGGCTGTGATGATGGAACTGTTGGTTTACAGTGTCGCGCGCATTGTTCTACACTCGGTAGAAGTCAAGTTCTACAGTACGTAGAAAAGTTGAACCCGACAACAGTAGGGACTGCCTTGGACGCCTTGGAAATCGCACGCTGGCAATTCGGCATTACCACCGTCTACCACTTCATGATGGTGCCGCTGACCATCGGGCTGGGCCTGGTGGTGGCCATCATGCAGACGCTGTGGCACCGCACCGGCAAGCAGGAATACCTGCGGATGACCAAGTTCTGGGGCAAGCTCTTCCTGATCAACTTCATCATGGGCGTGGCCACCGGCATCGTCCAGGAGTTCCAGTTCGGCATGGCCTGGAGCGAGTACAGCCGTTTTGTGGGCGACGTGTTCGGTGCTCCGTTGGCCCTGGAGGCGCTCCTGGCGTTCTTTGTGGAATCCACGTTCCTGGGGCTCTGGATCTTCGGCTGGAAGCAGCTCAAGCCCGGCATCCACCTGGCCTGCCTGTGGATCGCCGTGGTCGGCTCCCTGTTCTCGGCCTACTTCATCATCGTCGCCAACAGCTGGATGCAGCACCCTGTGGGCGTGGAGATGATTGACGGCCGGCCGGTCATGACCGACGCCTGGGCCGTCTTCACCAACAACACAGCCCTCGTGGCCGTTCCGCATACCCTGATGGGCGCGCTGGCCGTGGCCGGGGGCTTCCTGCTGGGCATCGCCTGGTACCACCTCTGGAGACGGCGCCGCGACGGCATCGACACCGTGGACGCCAACGGCAAGGTAGTACCGGGCGAAGCGGACATTCCAGGCCGGGACCGGACCGACCACACAGTCTGGATCCGCTCCCTCCGGATCGGCGCCGTCGTCGCCATGATCTCCTTCGCCGGCACCGCCCTGACCGGCGACCTGCAGGGCAAGCTGATGTTCGAACAGCAGCCGATGAAGATGGCGGCCGCCGAGGCCGCCTGCCATGACGGCACCGGCTTCTCCGTGCTCAGCGTGGGCAACCTCGGTTCCCGGAACTGCGACGACATCGTGGCGCTGATCGAGGTCCCGGGCATCCTCTCCTACCTCGCAAAGGGCGACTTCACCACCGAGGTCAAGGGCGTCAACAGCCTGCTGGACCAGTACAAA
>DATFAE010000133.1:0-8332 GCA_035254945.1 Arthrobacter sp.
TGGCCGGGACCACGGCACCGACGTGCCCGTCTGACGCCCGCTGGGGGTCGTCAGACGGGCACCGACGTTTCCCCACTAGACTGGTTCGGAAAACAATTCGAACTTGCAGGGGAGATCCATGGCTGCGATCAACCGTGACGACGTCGCGCACCTCGCGCGGCTCGCTCACATCGAGATGAGTGCTGAAGAGCTGGACAGGATGGCCGGCGAACTCGCCGTCATCGTTGATTCAGTTAAATCCGTGAGTGAAGCCGCCGGCGACGACGTCCCGGCAACCTCCCACCCGATCCCGCTGAGCAATGTGTTCCGCGAGGACGTTGTGGGCCACACCTTCACCGCGGAACAGGCACTGTCGGGAGCACCGGACTCCGATGAGAACCGCTTCAAGGTCCCGGCCATCCTGGATGAGGCATAGGACACCATGACTGAAATCAACAGCAACCAGCTCGTCCGCCTCTCCGCCGCCCAGCTGGCCGAGAAGCTCGCCGCCCGCGAAATCACCTCCGTCGAGGTAGTGCAGGCGCACCTGGACCGGATCGCGGCGGTCGACGGCGGCGAACAGGGCGTGCACGCCTTCCTGCACGTCAACGCGGAGGAGGCCCTCGCGGTCGCCGCCGAGGTTGACGCCATCCGCGCCGCCGGCGGCGCCGCCGCCCAGGAACTGCACGAGCTCGCCGGCGTGCCGATCGCGGTCAAGGACCTCATCGTCACCATCGGCCAGCCCACCACGGCCGGCTCGAAGATCCTCGAGGGCTGGTACAGCCCCTACGACGCCACCGTGGTCAAGCGCCTGCGTGACGCCAAGATGCCCATCCTGGGCAAGACCAACCTGGACGAATTCGCCATGGGCTCCTCCACCGAGCACTCAGCCTACGGGCCCACTCGGAACCCGTGGGACCTGGACCGGATCCCGGGCGGTTCCGGCGGCGGTTCGGCAGCCGCCGTCGCTGCCTTCGAAGCTCCGCTGGCCCTCGGCACGGACACCGGCGGCTCCATACGCCAGCCCGGCGCCGTCACCGGCACCGTTGGCGTCAAGCCCACGTACGGCAGCGTGTCCCGCTACGGGGCCATCGCCATGGCCTCCTCGCTGGACCAAATCGGCCCCGTTTCGCGCACTGTGCTGGACTCGGCGCTCCTGCACCAGGTCATCGGCGGGCACGACCCCTTCGACTCCACCTCCCTGCCTGACCCCCTGGAAGACCTCGTTGCGGCCGCCCGGACGGGCAACGTGGACGGCATGCGGATCGGCATCATCAAGGAACTCCACGGCGAGGGCTACCAGGCCGGCGTCGAGAACCGTTTCAACGACTCGCTGGAGCTGCTCAGGCAGGCCGGCGCGGAAATCGTTGAGGTGTCCTGCCCCAACTTCCAGTACGCCCTCGGTGCCTACTACCTGATCATGCCGTCGGAGGCCTCCTCCAACCTGGCAAAGTTCGACGGCGTCCGCTACGGCCTGCGCGTCCTCCCCGAGGACGGACCCATGACCATCGAACGCGTGATGGGTGCCACCCGCGCCGCCGGCTTCGGCGACGAGGTCAAGCGCCGCATCATCCTGGGCACCTACGCCCTGAGCGCCGGCTACTACGACGCCTACTACGGTTCTGCCCAGAAGGTCCGCACGCTGGTCCAGCGGGACTTCGAGGCTGCCTTCGAGAAGGCCGACGTGCTGATCTCGCCCACCGCCCCCACCACGGCCTTCAAGCTGGGCGAGAAGCTCGATGACCCCCTGGCGATGTACCTCAACGACGTCGCCACCATCCCCGCCAACCTGGCCGGCGTTCCGGGACTGTCCCTGCCGGGCGGCCTCGCGGACGAGGACGGCCTGCCCGTCGGCATCCAGTTGCTGGCACCGGCCCGCCAGGACGCCCGGCTGTACCGGGTAGGTGCGGTCCTGGAATCCCTGCTTGAGGCGAAATGGGGCGGACCGCTCCTGGCCCAGGCCCCGGACCTGGCCGAACGACCGCTGGTGGAGCTCGTCGACACCAAGGAGGCAAAATAATGAGCGTTGACGCAACCCTGAGCTTCGAAGAGGCCATGGAGAAGTACGATCCCGTCCTGGGGTTTGAGGTCCACGTGGAACTCAACACCAAGACCAAAATGTTCTCCTCAGCGCCCAACGTCTTCGGTGACGAGCCGAACACCAACGTCAACGAAGTGGACCTTGGAATGCCCGGCGTCCTGCCGGTGGTGAACAAGACCGCGATCGAGTCCTCGATCAAGATCGGCCTGGCGCTCAACTGCAAGATCGCCGAGTCCTGCCGCTTCGCCCGGAAGAACTACTTCTACCCGGACACGCCGAAGAACTTCCAGACGTCCCAGTACGACGAACCCATCGCGTACGACGGCTACCTGGACGTCGAACTCTCCGACGGCACTGTCTTCCGCGTCGAGATCGAGCGCGCCCACATGGAGGAGGATGCCGGGAAGCTGACGCACATGGGCGGGGCCACCGGCCGCATCCAGGGCGCCGATTTCTCGCTGGTGGACTACAACCGGGCCGGCGTCCCGCTCGTGGAGATCGTCACCAAGCCGATCGAGGGAGCCGGTTCCCGCGCCCCCGAGCTCGCCAAGGCCTACGTGGCTGCGGTCCGGGAAATCGTCAAGAACCTTGGCGTGTCCGACGCGAAGATGGAACGCGGCAACGTCCGATGCGACGCCAACGTCTCGCTCCGCCCGCACGGCCGGGAACGCTTCGGCATCCGTTCCGAAACCAAGAACGTGAACTCGCTGCGCGCCGTCGAACACGCCGTCCACTACGAAATCCGCCGCCACGCCGCCGTCCTGGAGGCCGGCGAGCCGGTGATCCAGGAGACGCGCCACTGGCACGAGGACACACGGACGACGACGTCGGGCCGGGCCAAGTCCGACGCCGACGACTACCGCTACTTCCCGGAACCGGACCTGGTTCCCGTGGTCCCGTCGCGTGAATGGGTTGAGGAACTCCGTGCCACGCTGCCCGAGCCGCCCGCTGCCCGCCGCAAGCGGCTGCAGGCGGACTGGGGCTATTCGGACCTGGAATTCCGGGACGTTGTGAACGCCGGCGTCATGGACGAGATCGAGGAAACGATCGCCGCCGGCGCCTCGGCCTCCGTTGCCCGCAAATGGTGGATGGGCGAGATCGTGGGCCGCGCCAAGAACGCCGACGTCGACCCCGGCCAGCTGGGCGTGCAGCCCGCCACGATTGTTGAGCTGAACAAACTGGTGGAAGACGGCAAGATCAACAACAAGATGGCCACGGCGGTCCTGGACGGCGTCCTCGCCGGCGAAGGCACCCCGGCGGAGATTGTCGAAAAGCGCGGCCTGGCCGTGGTGTCCGACGACGGCCCGCTGCTGGAAGCCATCGACGCGGCACTGGCCGCACAGCCGGACGTCGCGGACAAGATCCGCGGCGGCAAGCTCCAGGCCATCGGCGCGATCGTGGGCGGCGTGATGAAGGCAACCCGCGGGCAGGCGGACGCCGGCCGCGTCCGCGAGCTGATCCTGCAGAAGCTCGGCGTCGAAGGCTGATTCGAGGCTAAGCCGCCTGTTTTAACCCAACTGGGTCGCAGTAGATGTCGTTTAGAACGCTCATAACGACACCTACTGCGACCCAGTTTGGGTTTAAGTAGTACTCACATTTCAGGGGCCGCAAAGTACTCGTGTTCAGCGGCGGATACCGGTCCTACACTGAAGGTCCAAGGGCGCAATAGCCCTGCCCGTGCTGTGGAGGTGTGGCCATGTCGGTCCGAGAACCGTTGAGAATCCGCAAGATAATGCTGGCCGGCGTGGTGGCGCTGGCCCTGACCGGCACGGGCGTGGCGATCGCCTGGTCCGCCACGGACTCACCATCGTCTTCGCCATCGGATTCCGCATCCGGACAACAGGACAAGAAGCAGGACAAGGCCCAGCGTCCGCAGCACCTGCACAGCGAGAGCGTCGTGAAGAAGGCGGACGGGACGTTCGAAACGGTCCTGAGCCAGCAGGGCACCGTGGACGCCGTCAGCGAAACGTCGGTCACCGTGAAAAGCGATGATGGCTATACGCAGACCTATGCCGTCAACGCGGACACCAAGGTCATCAAGTTCCCTGCCCCGGCCGCTGACGGAACACCGGCAACGGGCGACGACGGCAAGCGGCTGAAGCCTTCGGACGTTACCATCGGGGAGATCGCCGCAGGAGAAAAGGTCCGGGTTTCCGGCGTGAAAAACGGCGAATCGGTGATCGCGGAAAAGGTCGTCGAGGGCGCGGGAACAGGTCCGGGGCTGGGCCTCGGAAAAGGCATGGGGAAAGGCCTGGACAAGGGCCTGGGCAAGGGGCACGGCCGCGGCCACGGTAAGCCATCCGAAAAGTAGTTTGCAGCCGATGTTGTTTGAGCCCTCATAACGACATCTGCTGCTACTCAGTTGGGCCCTGTTCCACCAGTCCGGTCATGATCGCCTGCAGCGCCTCGCACACAATCATCACCGAGCGGCGCTTCAGGTTCTCCGGACGGGCCAGGATGTCGATCCGCCGCCGTGTGCTGATGCCCTCAAGAGGCCGCAGCACAATGCCCGGGTTCAGCACCGGCCGCGCCGTGTGCCGCGGCAGCAGGCCCACCACGCCCCCCGCCGCCACCAGCGCGGCCACGGTGGAGTAGTCGTTGATCCGGTGCAGGATGTTCAGTTCCTTGCTGGAGACGGCCGCCACGGCGGACAGCACGTCCGCCGGTGAGTAGCCAGTGTGGCTGGTCACCCAGGCTTCGCCCACGACGTCGGCCGCCGTCACGGTGCGCTGCCCGGCGAGGCGATGGTCGGCCGGGAGGGCGACGTCCAGCGGTTCGTGGGCCAGCGGGATCACCGCCACCCGTTCCCGGGGCCAGCGCGGGCTGTGGTCCATCCGGTGCGCCAGCACCAGGTCATAGCGTGCCGTCAGCGCGGGAAAGTCATGCTGCGCCACGTCTTCGTCGGAGAGATTGATCCTCGGCTGGCCCGGCGCGTCCAGCATCCGCGCCAGCGGCGCGAACAGCGCCTGGCCCACACTGTGGAACCCGCTGAGAGTCACCGGCGCCACCGGCGAGCCGTGATAGGCGCCGATCGCCGTCCGCGCATCCGCCATGGCACTGACGACGGCGGCACCGGCGTCGGCGAGCACCTGGCCCGCCTCCGTGAGCACCAGGTTCCTGCCCTCCTTGCGCGTCAGCGGAACCTCGACGTTCCGCTGCAGCAGGGACAGCTGCTGCGACACTGCGGAGGGCGTGACCATCAGCGTCTCGGCCACAGCTTTCACACTGCCCAGGGCTCCAAGTTCGCGGAGGATTTCCAGCTGGTGAATTTCCATCCGCCCAGTCTATGCCTTAGCAAATGCTTCATCGTCGATTGAGAAAATACTGCTTGTGCTAATGCTTTGAAATGGCTCTAATGAAGGAAGATCTCCGCCCGCATCACGCGAGGCGAACGCCCCTGAAGTGAGGAAGCCAATGAAGGCGCTCTACAAGTCCGGCGCACACGCCGGGTTCGACCTGGTCGACCGCCCGGAGCCCGAAGCGGGCCCCAACGACGTTAAGATCCGCGTCCTCACCACCGGCATCTGCGGAACCGACCTGCACATCCAGTCCTGGGACTCCTGGGCCCAGGGGATTATCGAAGCGCCCCTCATCGCCGGCCACGAGTTCTACGGCGAAGTCGTGGAAGTGGGGGAAGACGTCCGGGACGTCAAGGTGGGGGACCGGGTATCCGGTGAAGGCCACGTGGTCTGCGGGATCTGCCGCAACTGCCGCGCCGGCCGTCGGCAGATGTGCATCCACACGGTCAGCGTGGGCGTGCAGCGCGACGGCGCCTTCGCCGAGTACGTGGTCATCCCGGAAACAAACGTCTGGGTCCACCACGATCCCTCCGTCACCCCGGAGCTCGGCGCCATCTTCGATCCGTTCGGCAACGCCGTGCACACGGCCCTCAGCTTTCCGCTGGTGGGCGAGGATGTGCTGATCACCGGTGCCGGGCCCATCGGCCTGATGGCCATCGCCGTGGCCCGCCACGCAGGGGCACGCAAGATCGCCATCACCGACGTCTCGCGGCCGCGCCTTGACCTGGCCCGCAGACTGGGCGTGGACCTGGCCATCGACGTGTCCACCACCCGGGTCAAGGACGCCCAGCGCGAACTGGGCATGCGGGAAGGCTTCGACATCGGCATGGAAATGTCGGGCCACCCCACCGCGCTGCCTGAGATGATCGACAACATGAACCACGGCGGCCGGATTGCCATGCTGGGCCTGCCCAGCCAGGACATCACCATCGACTGGGGCAAAGTGGTCACCCACATGCTCACCCTCAAAGGCATCTACGGCCGGGAAATGTACGAAACCTGGTACGCCATGAGCGCCATGCTCTCCTCCAACCCGGTGCTCCACGCGGGCATCTCGGCCGTGGTCACGGACAGGCTTCCCGCCAGGGAATGGGAAAAAGGTTTTGACATTGCCCGCGCCGGCGTCGGCGGCAAAGTTGTCCTCGACTGGACCGAACTCTAAGGAGCACCATGTACACCTCCATCAAGGACCAGCTGCAGTCAGAGCTGGACGACATCCGCACCGCCGGGCTTTACAAAACCGAGCGGAGCATCCACTCCCCACAGTCCAGCCACATCAACGCCGGGCAGATCGGACAGCCCGGCGCCTCAGTCCTGAACTTTTGCGCCAACAACTACCTGGGCCTGGCTGACCACCCCGACATCATCGCCGCCGCGAAGTCCGCCATGGACACCCGCGGCTTCGGCATGGCCAGCGTCCGCTTCATCTGCGGCACCCAGGACCTGCACCTTGAACTGGAAGCCAGGGTGTCCAGGTTCCTCGGCACGGAGGACACCATCCTGTTCTCCAGCTGCTTTGACGCCAACGGCGGCGTGTTCGAATCCCTCCTCGGCCCCGAGGACGCCGTCATCTCCGATGCCCTCAACCACGCCAGCATCATCGACGGCATCCGGCTCTGCAAGGCCCAGCGGTTCCGCTACGCCAACCGGGACATGGCGGACCTTGAGGCCAAGCTCATTGCGGCGTCGACGCAGGACCAGCCCGCCCGGCGCAAGATCATCGTCACGGACGGCGTCTTCTCCATGGACGGCTACCTGGCCCCGCTGGAAGCCATCTGCGACCTCGCCGGGAAGTACGACGCCATGGTCATGGTGGACGACTCCCACGCCGTCGGGTTCATGGGAGCCACGGGAGCCGGAACCCCCGAACACGCAGGCGTGTCCTCCCGCGTGGACATCTACACCGGAACCTTCGGCAAGGCCCTGGGCGGCGCGTCCGGCGGCTACGTGTCCGGCCGCAGCGAAGTGGTGGCCATGCTCCGCCAGAAAGCGCGCCCGTACCTGTTCTCCAACTCCCTCGCCCCCGCGATCGTCGCCGCCACCATCAAGGCCCTGGACCTGGTGGAGGATTCCGGCGAACTGCGGACCCGGCTGTTCGAGAACGCCCGGCTGTTCCGCCGCCGGATGACCGAGGAGGGCTTCGAGCTCCTGGACGGCGAACACGCGATTGTTCCCGTCATGTTCGGGGACGCCGTGATGGCCGCCAAAATGGCGGACCAGATGCTCCAGCACGGCGTCTTTGTCACGGCCTTCAGCTTCCCGGTGGTCCCACGCGGTGCCGCCCGGATCCGCGTGCAGCTCTCCGCCTCACACTCAGCGGACGACGTCGAAGCCTGCGTGGGTGCGTTCGTCGCCAGCCGCGCGGCGGTAGCAGGCTGAACCGCGCGGATTAACCCCGACGATTAACCCTGCCGCCGGGTCAGGTGCTGCGGCCGGACCCGGCGCGGAACACGTCAACTCTGCAAGGATGGAACCATGGCAGCTCATTACGATGTCCTGATTGTCGGCGGTGGCATTGCCGGCCTGTCCCTGGCTTCGGCGCTCGCCGCCCGCTGCAGCGTGGCGGTGGTGGAAGCAGAGCAGGAGCTGGCGTACCACACGTCCTCCCGTTCCGCCCGGCAGCTGATCCCCAGCTACGGTCCTGCCGTGGTGCAGGAGCTGACGGTCCGGACGCTGGAACTCATGGCGGAACGGGACGCGGCGCTGCCCCGGCCGGTCCTGTCGCCTCGCAGCTTTATGCTCGTCGGCACGGAGGAGTCTGTCCGCAAGGAGGCCAGCGGCCACATGCGCCCCATCCCTATGTCCGAGGCGCTGGAACTGTGTCCGGCGCTGGTGCCGGAGGCGTTTTCCGCAGCTGGCCTCGACACCGGATCCTTCGGCTGCGACGCCCCGCTGCTGCTGGCGGACCACCGGGAGCGGGCAGAAGCCGCCGGCGCGGACATCCTCACCGGGGCCCGGGTGCACTCAGCCCAGCGGCTGGGCTCGGGTTGGGAAATCGGCGCCGGGCAGGAGG
>DATFAE010000134.1:0-6065 GCA_035254945.1 Arthrobacter sp.
AGATGAAGAGATCGCCGGCATGGGGCAAGCGGTCGCGAAAGCGCCACATGAGCGCGAATGCGGCAACGTGGAAGGCGATCTCATAGGCGAACGACGGATGGAGCCCTACCCCGGGAAGTCCGCCGAGCATCGCCGCCTGCGCAGGTGTGAGTTCGATTCCCCACGCGCCCCCAGTCGGGGTGCCGGGCAGTTCCGTAAGAAGACACCCAATCCGTCCGAGGACCAGAGCCAAGGCGACCGCAGGCGCAAGCAAGTCCCCGGTGGACTCGCGGTAACCGGTCAGCCGTTTACCCAAATGGACGCCGAGCCAGGCGCCCACAAGCCCGGCCAGAATACTGCGGTCGCCGTTGCCCCACCAGTCCGCCAAGGAGACCTGCCGGGAAAAATCCCAGGTGAGGACCCTTGAGCCGATGGCCCCGAAGGCAACAGCGAAACCGGCAATGGGCCACAACCGTGGGTCGGACAGGCCGCGCCGGCGCTTCTCATAGGCGTAGAACCACAAGGCTGCGAAGATTCCCAGCCCCACCAAGCCGGCGTGCACCAGCCCGTCTCCCGCGAAGGGAAGCCCGATCATGTGCCGAGTGTAACAGTGGCCTGTCAGGCATCCAGGGAACTGCCGCGCCCGGTACTACATGTGGACGTGCAGGCGCCGGGCGGCTTCGGAGATGGAACCGCTCAGAGACGGGTACACCGTGAAGGTGCTGGCGACGTCGTCCACGTGAAGTTTCTGCTTCACCGCTATGGAGATGGCGAAGATCAGCTCGGACGCGTTCGGCCCCACCACCACGCCGCCGATGACGGTGCCGGATCCCTTGCGGGCGAAGATCTTGACGAAGCCGTCCTTGTTGTTGCGCATCTTGGCGCGGGCGTTGCTCTTGAGCGACAGCTTCACCACATCGCCTTGGTATTTACCCGAATCGATCTCGGCCTCAGAGACGCCGACGTTGGCGATTTCCGGTGAGGTAAAGATGTTCGATGCCACCTGGTGCAGCTTGATGGGGGTCACGGCGTCGCCCAGGAAGTGGGCGATCGCGATCCTGCCCTGCATCGCCGCAACCGAAGCCAGCGCCAGGACGCCTGTGCAGTCACCGGCGGCGTAGATGTTCGGCGCTGTGGTGCGGGAGACGCCGTCGACCTTGATGTGGCCGCTTTCGGCGAGCTCCACGCCGGCCTCCTCCAGCCCGATGCCCGCGGTGTTAGGGATGGAACCCACACAGACGAGGCAGTGGCTGCCGGTGATCGTCGAGCCGTCACCCAGGGTGACCACCACGCCGTCATCAGTGCGCTCAACGCTCTCCGCGCGGGCGCGGGACAGGACGCGGACACCGCGGCGTTCAAAGACTTCCTCCAGCACCTCCGCGGCGTCGGTGTCGGAACCGGGCAGCACCCGGTCGCGGCTGGAGATCAGGGTGACCTTGGAGCCCAGGCCGTTGTAGGCGGAGGCAAACTCAGCCCCGGTCACGCCGGAACCCACCACAATGAGTTCCTCGGGAAGTTCGTCGAGGTCGTAGATCTGGGCCCAGTTCAGGATGCGTTCACCGTCGGGCCGGGCCGTAGGCAGCTCGCGCGGATGCGCGCCCACGGCCAGCAGGATGGTGTCCGCTTCAACGGTTTCGGTGCCGTCCGCCGTCAGGACCTCAATGGTGTGGCTATCCACCAGCTTGCCCGAACCCAGCAGGATGCGGATGTTCTGGTGCTGTTCCAGCCCGGCCGTGATGTCACGGGACTGCTGGCGGGCCAGGCCCAGGAGGCGGTCGTTGATGTGTTTGAGGTCTGCCCGCATCACGGGCACAAAGTCGCCGCCGTCGACGTCGAACTTCACTCCCAGCTCCCCCGCCTCACCGACCCGGGTCATCAGGTCCGCCGTCGCGATCAGGGTTTTAGACGGCACAACGTCGGTGAGCACCGCCGAGCCGCCGAGCCCGGCACGTTCAATGATGGTGACCTGCGCTCCGAGGGAGGCCGCGACCATGGCGGCTTCGTATCCGCCAGGTCCACCTCCCAGGATTGCGATCCGGGGTGAGCTGAAATCTGGATGCGTAGTCACAATCAACCATTCTCTCCCCATCTGCGCCGTGACACCAACAAAAAGCCCGGTTCATGGGGTGGATCACCGGCATCCGTGACGCTGTGCACAGGCGCAGCGGCACGATAACTTGTACCAGTGAGTAATGCAGACTTCCTGACCACGGATCCCTTTGCCGCCGCCCGCGCCGCCGCCGACTTCATCGCCGCGGAAACCGGCGTGGACCGCCACGACGTCGCCCTGGTCCTGGGCTCAGGGTGGGCCGAAGCCGCGGACCTGATCGGCGACACCACCGCCACGCTGTCCGCGGACGAGGTCCCCGGCTTCCACGCCCCGGCGGTGGAAGGCCACGTGGGTACTATCCGCTCCGTGCTCACCAGGGAAGGCAAACGGGCCCTGGTGCTCGGCGCCCGCACGCACTTCTATGAAGGCAAAGGCGTCCGCGCCGTAGTCCACGGCGTCCGCACGGCAGCCGCCGCCGGCTGCCGGACCCTGGTCCTCACCAACGGCTGCGGCGGCCTCAACGAAAGCTGGACGCCGGGGACTCCTGTCCTCATCAAAGATCACATTAACCTCACGGCCGCGTCCCCGCTGGAGGGCGCCACCTTCGTTGACCTGACAGATCTTTACTCCTCCCGCATCCGGGGGCTGGCCCGTGAGGTGGATTCCTCGCTGGAGGAGGGGGTCTACGCGCAGTTCACCGGACCGCATTACGAAACCCCTGCCGAAGTGCAATATGCCAAACGGATCGGCGCGGACCTGGTGGGCATGTCCACTGCCCTGGAAGCAATCGCCGGCCGCCACGCGGGCATGGAAGTGTTCGGAATCTCGCTGGTCACCAACCTCGCGGCCGGCATCAGCCCGGCCCCCCTCAGCCACCAGGAAGTCATCGAGTCAGGGCAAGCTGCCGGACCGCGCATCTCCAAACTGCTCGCGGAGATCATCGCCCGGCTGTAGGACAGCTCAGGCGGAGGCCCCCGTCAGCCTGCTGACCGTTTCCTGCCGGGCATCCGGAAAGCGGCGTTCGATGGCCTGGGCTATCCCGGCGACAGTCTGCCGGGAAAGCTCGGTGCGCCAGGTGACCTCGGCGTGCCGCATGGTTTGGGAAATCAGGCAGCTCCGCGCGTAATCGGCGTCCATGCTGCCGCCGGGCGCGTCCTTGAGTATGCCCTCGCACCTGAAGGTGTGCTCATCCCCTTCGATGGCCAGGACCACGTCCAGCACAGAGATCCGGTCCGGCCGTCGTCCCAGCTGGAACCCGCCCCGCGGGCCGGACACGGACGTCAGGATGCCGGCCCGGACCAGCGCCTGGAGCTGCTTGTTCAGGTAGGCGGCCGGCAATTTGTAGAACTCGGCCAGCCGGGCGCTGCTGACGGCTTCCCCCACCGGGGTCCAGGACATGTTCACGCAGCTGTGCAGGGCCCACTCCACCCCCTGCCCCATCTTCATATTCGCGACACTACTTGTCCAGAAAATTTTCTGTCAAGGAATTCCGGCCGAATCGGCGGGCTCCGCCGCGTCGGAAGCGAGTGTTACGGGACCCGACGCGGAGCAATGACGATAGCGTTGTCCCCATGACGTCCACCGATGCCGACTCCCGCCTCTTCAGCCAAGCCCGCGACTGGGCGGCCCAGGATCCGGATTCCGTGACTTCCGCGGCACTCTCTGAACTGGTGCAGCAGGCAGAAAGCGGGGTTGGCGCGGCCCGCCAGGAACTCGCTGACAGTTTCAGCGGTTCCCTGCAATTCGGCACTGCGGGCCTGCGGGCGGCCCTCGGCCCGGGGCCAAACCGGATGAACCGCGTGGTGGTCCGCCGTGCAGCGGCGGGCCTGGCCGCCTTCCTCAGCGACGCTGTCAGCAGGGCCTCACCGGGCACCCGGCCGCGCGCCGTCGTCGGCTATGACGCCCGCCACAACTCGGATATCTTCGCCGGGGAAACCGCGGCGATCTTCACAGCAGCAGGCTTTGAGACCTTCCTGATGCCCTCCGCCCTTCCCACGCCGCTGCTGGCCTACGCCGTGAGGGCGCTGGACTGCGACGGCGGCGTGATGGTCACCGCCAGCCACAACCCGCCCCAGGACAACGGCTACAAGGTCTACCTCGGCCGCCACGCCGTGGAGGAAAACGGACGGGGTGCCCAGATCGTGGCACCCTACGACACCGGCATCGCAGCCCGGATCGACGCCGTCGGCCCACTGGACTCCATCCCCCTCGCCGCCGATGGCTGGACCGTACTGGACCCGTCCCTTGCAGCTGACTATCAGCACGCGGCGGCGGCCCTGGCCGATCCGGCGCGCTTTCCGTCGCGTGACCTGCGGATCGTTCTGACGCCCATGCACGGCGTCGGCGGGGAAACTGCGGTGGCTGTCCTGAAGGAGGCCGGTTTTAATGACGTCACACTGGTGGCGGAACAGGCCGCGCCGGACCCTGATTTTCCCACGGTGGGTTTCCCCAATCCTGAAGAGCCCGGCGCCCTGGACCTGGCTTTGGAAACGGCCGTCCGCGTGGATGCCGACATTGTCCTGGCCAACGATCCCGACGCGGACCGGGCGGCCGTCGCTGCCAAGGATCCGTCCACGGATGCCTGGCGGATGCTCCGCGGTGATGAGGTGGGGGCGCTCCTGGGAGCGCACATCGTGGCGCGCCTCGCGGCCGGCGGTGAGGAAAAGCCCGACGGCGTCTTCGCCAGTTCCGTTGTTTCCTCACGGCTGCTGTCCCGCATCGCCGCCGCGGCCGGGTACGCCCACGAGGAAACGCTGACGGGATTCAAATGGATTTCCCGCGTTCCCGGACTGCTGTACGGATACGAGGAAGCGCTGGGTTACTGCGTTGCACCCGACCTGGTCCGGGACAAGGACGGCATTTCGGCTGCGGTGCTGATAGCGGAGCTCGCGGCCGCGGCCAAGGCGGCCGGAAAAACGGTCTTTGACACGCTCGATGAGCTGTATCTCCAGCACGGCCTGCATGCCAGCGACCAGCTGAGCATCAGGGTGGCCAACCTGGGCCTGTTGGATGCCATGATGAACCGGCTGCGTGTCAGCCCGCCTGATTCATTCGGATCCTCGGCCGTGGAGACTTTCGTGGACCTCGCCGTGGGCAGCGATCATTTGCCGCCCACGGATGGCCTGCTGTATTTGACGCGGGACCAGACACGGGTGATCATCCGTCCCAGCGGCACCGAGCCAAAGCTCAAGTGCTACGTGGAAGTGATCAAGGGTGTGGAATCCGCCGCGGAACTCCCTGAGGCACGCCAAACCGCACGCGCCGCCCTGGACCGGGTGCTCGGCGACGTGCGGGAGGCCCTGGGCCTGTAGCGCGGCCTTAAAGCTCGATTTCGACGAAACCGTCGTTGATGCGGGTGTTGAAGGTGTCCAGGCGCAGCTCAGCCATTCCGAAGCATTCGCCCGTTTCCAGGTCATAGACCTCCTTGTGAAGCGGCGAGGCAATGGTGGGGCGGGTGCCGCGCGAGCCAAGGATGCCGCGGGCCATCACGTGGGCTCCGGTGGCGGGGTCCTCGTGGGCCACCGCGAAAACCGCATTGGGCCCGGTCCGGAAGAGGGCCACCTGGCGGCCCGCAATGAGCGCTGCCTCGCCCCAGGACAGCTCCAGTTCCTCCACGGCGCAGACGCGGTGCCAGCCGGTGGCGGTGTCAGTTTCGGTGGCGAGTGCCCCAAGTTCCAGTGTTGCCGTCATGTCGGCTCCTCTCCCTGTGCTTGCTTGGCCACCTGTATGGCCGTACTAACAAGCTAGGCGCCGGGTGTTTCACGGGCATGCGCTGAATGTGTCCAGCGCGTAAAAGAGACCTCACCCGGCCGGAAACGCGTTCGTGATGCAGAAGTTAAGTTCACGAAACAATTGGGAAACTGAAGCGAAACTGCGGCTGCCTAGTCTGGATGGACAAGCTGCAGAGCACCGTCTGCGGCCCATGCGAAAGGCCCACAGTGACCGAACAGACTTCAAGCACAGAGACTCCGCGCCGCATCGTCGTCGCCGGCGGCGGCCCGGCGGCCCACCGTTTTGCGGACGCAATGCATGCCCG
>DATFAE010000135.1:0-6272 GCA_035254945.1 Arthrobacter sp.
GCGTATTCGCCAACTACCCGCCAGATAGCTGATAGGCGCCCATCTTGTTGGATAGCCTGCGAGTATTCCTTTTCCAGCCGTTGAAGTCGTTCAACCTCTTGGGGGTTGAGGTGGGGCGGGAAATTGACGTCCATTCGGGCCAGGAACAGCATTTTCCTCTTTCAGTTTGCTATGAGGTGGACTACAGCAGTCGGTAGGCGGCGAGCTTGTCCTCGTCTATTTCGGCACCTACACCGGGCACGTCACGCACGGCGATGGTCCCGTCCAGGATTTGGAGCGGCTCGGCGAGCAGGTCATCGGCCATGTCCAGGAAGTTGGATAACTCCCCTGCCCGGCGGCTGGATGCTTCGTGTGCGGCTCCAAAGGTGACGGTGGCGAGGGAACCGATTTGGGTGTCGATCTGGTTCCCCATGGTCACGTCGACTCCCAGGCCGGTGCAGAGTCCCAGGATTTGGGTGGCTTCGGTGAATCCGGAGCGGGCGGTTTTGATGCAGATGGCGTTGCAGCTGCCGGACAGCAGTTCCCGCGCGACGTCACCGGCGGTGGGAACTGATTCGTCGCCTACGACTGGTATCGGTGACTTGTCCACGAGGCGCTGACGGCCCATGACTTCTTTGGCATCGCATGGTTCCTCGAGCAGGGTCAGGCCCAGCCCGTCTGTGCGGCGGAGGACTTCCAGGGCCTCGTTGGCCGTCCAGCCTCGGTTTGCGTCCAGGTAGAGTTCGACGTCTTCTCCCAGCCCTTCGCGCAGCACGCGGCACGCTTCAATGTCGAGTGAGAGCGGCCGGCGACCCACCTTGAGCTTGAACGTGGTGATGCCGTAGATCTCGCCGAAGCGCAGTGCTTCATCGAGCAGTTCTTCCGCCGGGCGGAAGCCGAGCATGTGGCTGACCCGCATGCGGTCGGTGTACCCGCCGAGCAACTTGTGTACCGGTGTTCCGAGTGTTTTGCCGATTGCGTCCCAGACGGCGATGTCAACGGATCCCTTGGCGACGTGATTGTTGACGGTTCGGCCCAGCACGGCGTGGATCTGTTCCCGGTCCAGGACCTCTATCCCGAACAACTGCGGGGCGAACACGTTGTCAATGATCGCCCTGATGGAGTCCTGGGTCTCGCCGTAGGTATATGGGCGGGGAGGCGCATCGGCGACTCCCACGATTCCTTCGTCGGTGTAGACGCGGACGAGGACATGGTCAGCGGTGCTGACCTCACCACTGGCGAACTTCAGGGGGTGAGTGTAAGGGATCGCGTAAGGGATCGCTTCGATTCGTTCAATTTTCACGGCGGTCCTTCCGGCTTCAGACCGGGGTGGGAGGGTCTGGTCTGGGCGCGGGTATTCGTGGAGAACCGTTGCGGGATCCTGAGTAAGGATCCCGCAACGGCAGTCGGATTACCTCATCACCTTTGGTGATTAGGCGTCGGGGTCCAGGACGAAGTTGTATGCAGTCTGCACTCCCTGCCCGTCGGGGCCGGGCTGGATGTCGAGCATCAGCTCCGGCTTGGTCGCGGTGGCGATGTCGTCATCGTTGTGCGGGTCGCCAGGGAAGTAGAGCTGGGTGGTCAGAAGCTCGTGTCCGGGAGCGGAAACTTTCAGGTGCAGGTGGGCCGGACGCCAGGCATGCCAGCCCGCTGCGTTGATGAGGCGACCGCACGCCCCGTCGGTTGGGATCTGGTACGGGGCCGGTTGGATCGTGTTGATCTTGAAGTTCCCCCCGTCATCGGCGATGAAGGTACCGCGCAGGTTCCACTCTGGGATGTTCGGTGCGAACTGGGAGTAGAAGCCGTCCTCGTCAGCGTGCCACAGCTCAATCTTCGCAAAGGACAAAGGGCTGCCATCAGTGTCGCGGACCTGGCCTTGGAAGAGCATCGGGGTGCCCTTCTCATCAGGGCGCATGTCGATAGTTGCGGGGCTTTTGTGTTCCGGGGAGTTCGGGACGTAGTAGGGCCCTTCGATGGATCCCTTGTTGCCCTTGCGGTGGCTGGTCGCCACTTCCTCGACGGAATGCTCAACCCAGACGTCCAGGAACAGCGGCCATTCACCGTCCTCGCCGACCTGGATCAGCCATGCTTTCAGTGCGTTGTACTCCTCGTACGTGACCCTTTCTTCCAGCACGATGTCGTTCGCGGCTTTAATCAGCCGCCCGGCGAGCAGGGCCACACGCTCCTGACTCGCGGCGGCACCGGCCTGCTTATTCTCACGGAAGATTTGCGTTGCGTTGGCGCCGGAAGAGGCAGCAGTTGCTTGTGCGCTCATATCTGTTTTTCCTACTACTTCAGGTGGATGTTTTGGGTTTGCTAAAGCTTCAGGAGCTTCGCGGCGTTGGTCCGCGCGATCTTGGTCAGATCGTTTTCGTTGAGTTCGAGGTTGTCGAACCAGGTTGCCGCCTCATCCATCCGCTCGAACGGGTAGTCAGAGGAGAAGAGCAGCCGGTCTGCCCCGATCTCCTGAATGGTGTTGAGCAGGGCAGGAGTGCGGAAGTTTCCGCTTGTCGTGAGGTGGAAGTTGTTGCGCAGGTAATGTCCGAAGGTTTTTTCGATGGAGATGCCGCGGGGAGCGACGGCCACCCTGTGGTCGGTGCGCCAGATGTTGAAGGGCAGCAGCTCGCCCAGGTGACCGAGGATGATCTGGATTCCTGGGTGCCTGTCGAACAGTCCACTGCCCATCAGTCGCAGCGCGTGGGTGCCGGTTTCGACGGAGAATGCCCAGGCGGACCCGTACAGCCACGGGTGTCCGTCGTACTGCGGGCTGCGCGAAGCCAGCGGGTCGCGAGGGTGAAGGTAGAGGGGCACATCGAGTTCCTCCACTGTGGCCCAGAACTCGGCGTACCGGGCGTCGTCCAGGTACACGACAGTGTCCTCGGTGCCGATCTGCGAGTAGCCATTCACCAAGGCCCCGACAAGGCCCAGGTCGGTAACGGCGCGGCGCAGCTCGGCGACGGCGGCGTCGGGGTCCTGCATGGGCAGCGCGGCGAAGGAAGCGAAACGATCCGGATTGTTTGAAACCTGTTTGGCGGCGTAATCGTTCAGTCGCTTCGACCAGTCCACGGCCTGCTCTGGGTTGTGCAGCGACTGGATGCCGGGCGACAGCAACGACAACACGGACTTTTCGATCCCGCACTGGTCCATCAGGCGAAGCCTGTCATCGTGGATGTCCAGCAGCATGTCCCGGCGTGCGGGCCAGGCATCGGCGGTGAAGTGCTCTGCAGACTGCTCCACAATGTTGGGGTCGGTAGCACCGAAGTGCTCTTCAAGGGCGATCTTGGCAACCATAAACGTACTTTTCCTTTGAGATGAGGTGGAGCAGGGTGTGGGCCACACCCGAGTGTGGGGTGGGGCTGGACTATGAGGCAGCCACTTCGGGTTGGGCTGCTGAGGTAACGGGGATCGGGAGCCGTGCATCCTGTCGCTGCAGTTCCGCCTGAACGGAATAGGTGTCGCAGGTCCTGCCCAGTGCCGTATGGGCAGCAGCGATGCCTGCCGCGTGGCCGGTGGCGAAGGCCGTGCCCATCACCCTCAGTGATGACCCGGCGGCCTGGTCCCCGTCGAGGAGGCGGCCGGCGGCGAAGAGGTTGGTCCGGTTTACGCTCTTAAGGCAGTCCAGGGGAATGCCGAAGTAGCCGGGATCGGCGATGAATTTCCAGATCGAGGGGACGCCGGGGCCCGGGTGGTACTCCATGGGCCATGCTCCGATGGCGACCGCGTCGTGCCGGGGTTTCGGTAGCAGCACGTCCTCTTCCGTGAGGCGCAGCGGTGCGACCACATGCCGGGACTCCCTGGTGCCCAGTTCGGGTCCGGTGGAGACGATATAGGCGTTCTCGCAGCCGGGGACGGTCTTAAGTGCCTGGAGGTAGGCCTGTGCCTGCAGCCGGGCGTGGGCTTCGGCCCGGCTGGTGTCCATGGCGCTGCGGGCGTCATAACCCTCGTCCACGAGGTAGGTGATGATGTCTCCGGAGACCGGAAGACGCGCCACGAGTCCAGTTTCGGCGAGCAGGTTCGGCACGCCCGCGGCCTTGCTGGCAGTGACCGCTTTCTTCAGCGCGGCGCGTCCGGCGTCAACCTCAAGCGGGATCCCTCCGAAGCGGACGCCCAGGGTGCCGTTCTGCACCTTTCCGTCGCGGCCGTAGCGCACCTCCGCGCCGCTGTGGTGGGCCAGGTCTGCGTCTCCGGTGGCATCCACGAACGCACCGGCCGTGAATTGGTGCAGTCCTTCGTGGTCTGCGACGCGGACCGCAGTGATGGTTCCGGCGACATCAGCCTCTGCACCCACAATGAGGGTGTGAAGCCGCACGTCAACACCGGATTCGGCGCACAGCTCGTCGAGGACAAATTTGACGTCTTCGGGTTCGAAGACAACCGTCACGGCGTTGTACTTGCGCGGTTCGCTGACGGCGCCCATGTCACGCAGCCTGGAGTACACGTCTTCCATGACGCCGAACACGACCTGTCGCTGATCTTCCTGGGTGAAGATCCCGGCGTATGTCACCACGTTGCGCAGGGTCGCGGCTCCGCCGAGGCAGGGACCTTTCTCCAGGAGGAGCGTGCGGGCACCGGCGCGGCTGGCGCCGACGGCTGCCGCTACTCCTGCCGATCCTCCGCCGGCGATGATGACGTCGTAATGCATATCCAAGGTCTTGCCTTTCAAAGTGGTGCTCAGGGGTTATGGGGCTGTTAGCGTGCGGGCTCGGAAGCTGCCACGGAGATGTTGTTGCCGGTGGCCGGTTTGACGGGGCGGATTGCCAGCATGGGGATCACTGCGAGCAGCGGGCCTGCTGCCAGGGCGAGGAATGCGAGCTGGAAGGAGGAGGTCGCACCGAAAACCATGCCGATGACGGTGGGGACGACGGTGCTGCCCAGCTGCCAGAAAGCGTTGACTCCGCCGGCTGCGGATCCTGCGAGCTTTTCGCCTGCCAGGGTGGGGATCATGGCGAGCATGATGGGGCTGTAGACGTAGGCGGCGATGCCGAGCAGCGGTGCGATCCAGAGGAACTGCACGCCGTCCGATGCCATGCTGAAAAGAACAAGAGTGGCCGAGAACGTCAGCAGAATGCAGATGGTGAGGGTTCGTCTGGTCATCTTGATGGCGTCGGAAACGAACCCGATGAGGGGCTTGGAGAATATTGCGGTCGTACCGAAAATGACCACGACGATGCCGGCCTGAACCGGGTCGACGCCGACGCCTTTGGTCATGAGCAGATTCGACCAGGTGACGAACCCATATGTGCCCCAGAGGGCCCCGAAGCCGGCCAGTCCGAGCAGAATGAGGTTTCTGTTGCGCAGGAGGGGCCTGATCTGCGGCCGGGTTTTCTCCTGCGGGCCACTTTGCTGTTCTTTGCCGCCGCGCAGAAGGACCAGGCAGATGATGCCCAGGGCGATGGAGATGAATCCGAACAGGTGGTAGGAGGCCCGCCAGCTTGCCTGCTGGATCAGGGAGGGAACGACGGCGTTGGCGATAACGAGGCCAAGCGAGGTTGCTGTCATGAAGATGCCCATGGCAGTTCCACGCTTCTCGGGGCGGAACCAGTTGGAGATCAGCCGGATGCCCCCGCCGAATTCTGCACCTGCGCACAGGCCAATGCAGGCTTGGAAGACGAGGCCCATCTCTTGGGAGGTCGACTCGCCGAAGGCCAGCATGAAGGAACCGGACAGCAGAATGCTCAGCCCGACAATGAGCCGGCCGCCGAGCCAGTCAGCAAGGAAGCCGCCGAACAGGTTGGAGAGGACGTAGCCGATGTAATACGTGGTGGCGAACAGGCCCAGCCCGGCCACGGCAACGCCGAGGTCTTCACCAACCGAACCCGCGGCTGGTCCCCAGGTGGCGCGGTCTACGGACGTCATGGTGAAGGCGGCCCAGGCCAGGGTCAGGACCACCCAACGGTAGGGGGACTGGCGGATCGCAGGTTGCGAAGTCGTCATTGACTTTCTTTCTTTCGGGCAATTGACAGATGAGGTAGGGGTGGGCTGCAGCGGTCCCTGCTGTGACTCTGGGATCCCTTCCCATAACTAAGGGAAGGGTCTATGTCACACATCACAATATAGAAGCCCTCGATTGCAGGTATCCAATACCCTTTTCGGTGAGGGGGCATACCCTGAAGTTATGGCAGGGCAAGGGGCTTGCCTATGAAAGGACGCAACATGGAACTTCGACAACTGCGCTACTTCGTTGCGGTTTTTAGTCAGAGGTCAATTTCCAGGGCTGCCGAACAGCTGCTCATCTCCCAGCCCGCCTTGACGCGTCAGATCCGCCTCCTGGAACACGAGTGCGGTACACCCCT
>DATFAE010000136.1:0-40361 GCA_035254945.1 Arthrobacter sp.
GATGCCAGCGGTGGTGAAGGTTTCCAGGAGCATCGAGTGGGGCAGCCTGCCGTCCACGATATGCGCGCGTTCCACGCCGCCGTCGACCGCCTTGAGGCAGGCCTCCATCTTGGGGATCATGCCTGACTCCAGCGACGGCAACAGCTCACGCAGTTCCGACGCGGTGAGCGAGGAGATCAGCGAGGACCTGTCCGGCCAGTTGGCGTAGAGGCCCTCGACGTCGGTGAGGATCACCAGTTTGGAGGCCCCCAGGGCTTCAGCCACGGCAGCTGCAGCCGTATCGGCGTTGACGTTCAGGACCTGCCCGGTGGTCTGTACCGCACCTGCTGCTGTCTCGGTGCCGTCACTCTCGATTTCCGGGGCGACGGTGGAGATCACGGGGATGCGCCCGGCAGCCAGGATGTCCAGGATGCCCTCCGGGTTCACGCCCACCACCTCGCCCACCAGGCCCAGGTCAACTTCCTGCCCGTCCACAACAGTGCCGGTCCGGACCGCGCGCAGCAGGCCGCCGTCTTCGCCGGACATGCCCACGGCATAGGGACCGTGGGAATTGATCAGGCCCACCAGTTCCCGGCCAACCTGGCCGGTCAGGACCATCCGGACCACGTCCATGGCTTCGGGCCTGGTGACGCGCAGCCCTCCCTTGAACTCGGACTGGATGCCAAGCCGGGCCAGCATGGAGTTGATCTGCGGGCCGCCGCCATGGACCACCACGGGATGGATGCCTACATGGTGCAGGAACACCACGTCCTCCGCGAAGGCGCGTCGCAGTTCCTCGTTGACCATGGCATTCCCACCGTATTTGATCACCATGGTGGAGCCGGCGAAGCGCTGGATCCAGGGCAGGGCCTCGATCAGCGTGCCGGCTTTGCTTTGGGCATCACTCATGGACGTGGTTTCGCGGGTCTGGGTGTTCATGCTTTGCGGTCCTTAGAATGTGGCCGGGTGAGCGGCACAATGATCAGCTCGAGTAGGCGCTGTTCTCGTGCACGTAGTCGTGGGTGAGGTCGTTGGTCCAGATGGTGGCTTCAGCATCGCCGGCCTGCAGGTCGATCTCCACCAGGACCTCGCGCGGTTCGAGGTCCACCAGGTTACGGTCATCCCCGATGCTTCCGTTGCGGCAGATCTGCACACCGTTCATCGAAACGTTGAGCTGGTCCGGCTCAAACGCAGCGTCCGTGGTTCCGACCGCGGACAGCACATGGCCCCAGTTCGGATCCTTGCCGAAGATCGCTGCCTTGAAGAGGTTGGACCTGGCTACGGAGCGGCTGACGGTTTCGGCGTCCCGCTCGCTGGCCGCGTTGAACGTGCGGATGGCGATGTCATGGCTCGCGCCCTCCGCGTCCCCGATCAGCTTGCGTGCAAGCTCGGCACACACCTGGGTCAGCCCTGCGCCAAAGGCCTCTGCCGACGGGACGGCGCCGGAGGCGCCGGAGGCCAGCAGCACCACTGTGTCGTTCGTGGACATGCAGCCGTCGGAGTCTGCACGGTCAAAGGTGACGCGGGTGGCGTCGCGGAGGACGACGTCGAGCATTTCCGCTTCCACATCCGCGTCAGTGGTGAGGACCACCAGCATGGTGGCCAGGCCGGGGGCGAGCATCCCGGCGCCCTTGGCGATGCCGCCGATGGTGAACTCCTGGCCGTCGGCGTCCGTGCCGATGAACAGTGCAGCCTTGGGCACTGAGTCGGTGGTCATGATGGCAGTGGCTGCCTCGGGGCCGCCCTCCGCGCTGAGCGCGGCGGATGCAGCCTCGACGCCGGGGAGGATTTTGTCCATGGGCAGTTGCTCGCCGATCAGGCCGGTGGAGCAGACAAAGACGTCAGTGGCCGAGATGCCAAGCACTTCAGCCACTTTTTCGGCGGTGCTGTGGGTGTTCTGGAACCCCTGGGGCCCGGTGCAGGCGTTGGCGCCGCCCGAGTTCAGGACGACGGCGTCCACGCGGCCGTCCGAGACCACCTGGCGGGACCAGTGGACCGGAGCGGCGGCGACGCGGTTGCTGGTGAAGACGGCGGCCGCGGCCTTGGACGGGCCATCGTTGACTACGAGGGCGAGGTCCGGCTTGCCCGACGCCTTGAGGCCGGCTGTGACGCCGGCGGCCCGGAAGCCCTGGGGTGCGGTAACGGTCACGGTGCAACTCCCTGCAGGTTGAGGCCGGCGGTCTCCGCCAGGCCAAGCGCAATGTTCATGGACTGCACGGCGCCGCCGGCAGTCCCCTTGGTGAGGTTATCAATGACACAGGTCACAATCACCCGTCCGGTGTGCGCGTCAAAGGCCAGCTGCATTGCCGCGTGGTTGGAGCCCGCCACCGACTTGGTGGCCGGCCATTGGCCTTCGGGCAGCAGGTGCACAAACGGCTCGTCGTCGTAGGCTTCAGCCCACGCCTGGCGGAGGTCCGCGGCGGTGGTGCCCGGCTTGACCTTGGCCGTTGCGGTGGTGAGGATGCCGCGGCTCATGGGAGCGAGCGTGGGGGTGAAGGACACCGTGACGCTTTCGCCGGCGGCATTGGACAGACCCTGCTCGATCTCCGGCGTGTGGCGGTGGCCGCCGCCCACCCCGTAGGGGCTCATGGAGCCCATCACCTCCGCGCCGATGAGGTTCACCTTGGCCGCCTTGCCCGCGCCCGAGGTGCCGGAGGCTGAGACGATCACGACGTCGTCGGGCTGCAGCAGGTTCGCGGCGAACCCTGGCGTCAGCGCCAGGAGGGCCGACGTCGGGTAGCAGCCGGGAACGGCGATCCGGGTGGCGGCCTTGAGGACTTCACGCTGGCCGGGAAGCTCCGGCAGGCCGTAAGGCCACGTTCCGGCATGCGCGGAACCGTAGAACTTTTCCCACGCGGCGGCGTCTTCGAGCCGGTGGTCCGCGCCGGCGTCGATCACTATGGTGCCTTCTGGAAGCTGCGCCGCGATTTCGGCGGAAGCCCCGTGCGGGAGGGCCAGGAACACCACGTCGTGGCCGGAGAGGTTCTCCACCGTGGTGTCTTCCAGGATGCGGCTGGCGAGGCCGTGCAGGTGCGGCTGCAGCTCGCCGAGGCGGGAGCCTGCATTGCTGTGCGCTGTGATGGCACCGATGGTCACATCCGGATGCCCTGCGAGGAGGCGCAGGACTTCTCCCCCGGCATAGCCGCTGGCTCCGGAAACGGCAACAGAAATAGTCATGCACTGAATCTTACAGCAAAAATATTCAGTGCGCCCGATATTTATGCATCCAGGTTCTTCTTCATCCCGGAGGCGACTGGACAGGCAGGCGTATGCTGGGGGGAGGGTGATCTTGACCGCGCAGTTGCGAACGTCTGCTGCAGCGTTGCCCGTAACAGTTACGAGGCCCCGGCTCCATGACCACCACCCTCTCACAGTCGGAGCGCCCCCAATCGCGTGTCCGGCAGCCCAACGCAGTTGTCCTGAGCTATTCGGAACTGCTCAAGAGCGTCAAGGCCGCAGGCCTGCTCGAACGCCGCGTGGGCTTCTACATCACACTTTTTTCCTGCCTGGTGCTCCTGATGACCGCGGCCTGGTTCGGCTTTGCACTGATCGGTGACAGCTGGTTCCAGCTCCTCATCGCCGCGGCAGTCGGCATCATCTGCACGCAGCTGAGCTTCCTGGCCCACGAGGCCGGCCACCGCCAGATTTTCGCGTCCCGCCGTGCCAACGACTGGACCGCGCGGATCCTGGCCACCTCGGTGGCGGGCATGAGCTATTCCTGGTGGGAGCAGAAGCACGGCGCACACCACAACCATCCCAACGTGGTGTCCAAGGATCCGGATATCGCCACCGGAGCGATCGCCTTCCACCACGAAGGCGCGGCCACCCGGCAGGGCCGGTTTTCGTTCCTGACCCGCAAACAGGGCTGGTTCTTCTTTCCGCTGCTGTTCCTGGTGGGCCTGGGGCTCCAGATCGATTCGGTGAAGTTCGTCTTCGGCCGTGCCAAGGTGACGCACCGCTGGGTGGAGCTTCCCATCCTGCTGGCCCGGCTGGGCGTGCTGCCGGTCCTGGCCTTCACGTTCCTTCCGCCGGGGATGGCGTTCGCCTTCATCGGCGTCCAGCTCGCTGTGTTCGGCTTCTACATGGGTGCTTCCTTTGCACCCAACCACAAGGGCATGCCCGTCCTTCCGGCGGACAGCCGTGTTGACTTCTTCAGCCGGCAGGTCCTGACGTCGCGGAACATCTCCGGCGGCCGGTTTATGGACATCCTGCTCGGCGGCCTGAACCGCCAGGCCGAGCACCACCTCTTTCCGGACATGGCACGGCCCCAGCTGGACAAGGCTGCCAAGATCGTCCGGGAGTACTGCCGCAAGCACCAGGTTCCGTACACGGAAACCACGCTTCTGCAGTCCTACGGCATTATTGTCCGCTACCTCAACGACGTCGGACTTTCGGCCGGGCGCCACTTCGAATGCCCCATGGCCACGGTCACCCGCCGCTACTGACCGGCCCGCCCACTGAATCCATTGCGGGCATCATCCCTGCATTCCGGGCGGCCGGATGATGCGCCGCCGGGTTGCCTCCGATATCGCCGCCGTGCGGTTGTCCACGCCGAGCTTCCCGTAGATGTGCACCAGGTGGGTTTTCACCGTCGCCTCGGAAATGTAGGTCTGCTTCGCGATGGCCCGGTTGGACAAGCCGGTGGCCAGCAGCTCCAGCAGTTGGATTTCGCGCGGGGTCAGGGAAGGGGCTGGATTGGCGATCCGGTTCATCAGCAAGGCAGCCATCCTGGGAGCCAGGACCGTCTCTCCCGCGGCGGCTGACAACACAGCCCGCCGGATCTGTTCCGGCGGCGCGTCCTTGAGCATGTAGCCGCTGGCGCCGGCCTCCACGGCGGCCATGATGTCCGCATCCGTGTCGAAGGTCGTCAGGATCAGCACCGGAGGCGGTGCATCCAGCCGACGGATGTGGGCGGTGGCAGTGACTCCGTCCATCCCGGCTCCCATCTGCAGGTCCATCAGCACTACATCGGCCGGTTCGCCCAAAGCCTGCAGCCGTTCCAGTTCCCTGAGGGCGCCGTCCCCGTCGGAGGCTTCGGCGGCTATCCGGATACCCTCGAAATCGGTGAGCATGGCCCGTAGCCCGGCCCTGACCACCGGGTGGTCATCCACGAGCAGGACGCGGATATCGTTCACAGGCCAGCCCGCCCGGCACCGGGGTCCAGGGGCAGGCGGATGGCTACGACGGTGCCCTCCCGCGGTGCCGACTCAATCTCCAGGGAACCGTTGAGGGCGGCCACCCGCTCCTGCAGCGACCGCAGACCGAATCCCCGCCCATCTGCCCGGTCCGTGCTGCCCTCCCGGATTCCCGCGGGGTCAAAGCCGATGCCATTGTCATAGACGTCCAGGGTCACCTCGCGGCCAAGAAAAGCCAGGGTCACGACGGCGGTCCCGGCCTTCGCATGGTCCGTGACGTTGGCAAGGCTGGCCTGGGCCGCGCGGAGGAGGGTTTCGCGGTGCGGTTGCGGCAGATCCACGGGAGCGCCGTCGATTTCCAGCCCGCACCGCAGAGCGGCCCCGCGGGCCGCGGAGTCTGCTTCCGTCTTTTCGCATAGTCGGCGAAGGTTCTCCACGAGCGAGGCTCCCTGCAGATGGGGAGATGCGAGGCCCCGGACAAAATTCCGCGCCTCGGACAGGTTCTCGGCCGCGGTCTGCCGGACCAGCGCCAGGCGGGACCCTGCGGTGGCCACGTCACCGTCCGTCAGCGACTTCTCGGCCGCACGCGCCACCAGCACGATGCTGGACAGGCCCTGGGCCAGTGTGTCGTGGATTTCCCTGGCAAGCCGCTCGCGCTCGGCCAGCACCCCGGCTTCGTGCTGGGCAGCGGCCAACTCGGCGCGTGTCCGGCGGAGTTCGTCCGCTGCGCGGCGCTGGTTTTCGGCTTCACGGTAAAGGGCCCGGTAAGCCAGTCCGGTGACCACGGAAAACGCGGCACCCAAAACCGGACCCAGGATGACCGCCGCATGGGGAACCGCGCCGCCCGCTGACCACTGGGCTGCAATCACCGCCGCCGTCATCAGCGCTATGGTCACCAGCGCGGCCCGGCGCCGCAGCAGATGGAGATGGAGGAAGAAAAGCGGAAACGCCAGCCAGGAAAAGTCGGCACTCGCAGCCAGCAGGAGCGCCCACAGCGCGGTGACAGCACCCAGCCATAAGACGCCGAAACGGCCGGGATCGAAGCCCGTCGTGCCGGCCGCGTAGCGCTTCTCCAGCAAGGTACCGGCCAGGTAGATCCCCGCCAAAACCAAGGCAAGCAGCGCCCACCCGTAGGGGACGGAACTCCCGCCTGCCAGCAGCAGCCTGAGCACTGCCACGCCCAGCAGGACGGCGAAACCGACGTGGAGCGTAACCCTCAGGACGTGCAGGATCGCCGTGGAAGATGCCCGGTCCAGGCCGGTCAGCGGGTCGCCAGGCCCGTGAGGGCTCGTCAGGTCCGGGTGGAGTGGTTCCGTGGCAGGCACCAGATCAGCTTAGGCGTGCCCGGCCCGGCCCGGATCAACCAAACGGATGATCCGCGGCCCAACCATTCTTCCGGCGCCCGTCAACCAACTTCCCGATGTCCCCCGGGCCTGCCCGCGGGAGGCTGGATAGCGGAGCCCCACCGCTCCGGAACAGCCACTGAAAGAAGAACAACGTGTTTCTTGCTATCCGCGATATCCGCTTCGCCAAGGGCAGGTTCGCCCTGATGGGCGGCGTGGTCGCGCTGATCACCCTCCTGCTGGTCATGCTCTCGGGACTCACGGCCGGGCTGGGCGACCAGTCGACGTCGGCCATTAACAGGCTGGGAACGGTCAGCAGCAGCGGAACTGCCGCCAAAACGGTTGACCGCATCGCCTTTGGTGCCCCCGGGACCGGCGAGCCCAAGGCGTCCTTCACGGAAAGCGAGGTCACCTCAGCCCAGGTGGACAGTTGGAAGAAGCAGCCAGGAGTCGCGAACGCAGAGGCGCTCGGCATCAGCCAGGCCAGGTTCCAGGCGGTGTCCCCGGATACAGGCGCGGGCACCGGAACCACCAACGTGGCAGTGTTCGGCGTTGATCCGGGCGGCCGGCTGGCACCGGCCCCTGTCACCGATGACACCGTGGTGATCGGGGAGACGGCGGCCAAGGCCCTGTCCCTGGACGTCGGAGACAAGGCGAGCGTCGGAGGAACCGCGCTGACAGTCAGCGCCGTGGTCGAAGACCAGTGGTACTCCCACACGGTTGTTGTCTGGACTGCACTGCCGGCCTGGTCCAGGCTGGCCCGCCTGACAGACCCTGGACAAATCGGAACCGTTGCCGCCATCACCTACAAAGAGGGCACCGACGTGGATGAGGCGGCCGCCAATGCGGCAGCGAACACCGTCAGCGCCTCACGCCCGGAATCGTTCCAGGCACTGGGCTCATTCAAGAGCGAGAACGGCTCCCTTACCCTGATGCAGGCCTTCCTATACGGCATCTCGGCGCTGGTCATTGTGGCATTCCTGACGGTCTGGACGGTGCAGCGCACCCACGATATCGCGGTCCTGAAAGCGATGGGTGGTTCCAGCTCCTACATCCTGCGCGACGCCGTCGCGCAGGCGGCAGTAGTCCTGCTCACCGGCGCAGGAGCCGGCGGCACGATCGGGGTCCTCGGCGGATTCTTCGCCGGCCAGGCTGCTCCTTTCCTGGTCAGCCCGGCGACGACACTCCTGCCCATCGCAGGGATCATCGCCCTGGGCCTTGCCGGGTCGGTGCTGGCGGTCCTCCGCGTCACCAAGGTCGACCCCCTGATTGCCCTGGGCGGAAACTGACGGCATTTGCGCTGCAGCATTCCGTCCGTCCGCGGCCGCGGACCGGGCCTGACCAAATTTCTGAAAGGAACCTCCCCATGTCTCTCACTTCCCCTCCGTCCCACCCGGGTACCGCCCGGGAACTTCTGAGCCTGGCGGGTGTCACGCTCGAGTACCCGGACGGCGCCGGCTCGCTCAAGGCCCTCGATGACGTCAGCCTCACGGTCCGGGCAGGCCGGATGGTCTCCCTTGTGGGCCCCTCAGGCTCCGGCAAGTCCAGCCTCCTGGCGGCGGCAGCATCCCTCGTCCGCCCCACCCGCGGAAGCGTGGTCATCGACGGGCGGGAGACCATCGGCCTGGGTGACAAGGAGCTCACGGCCCTGCGCCGGGACAAGGTCGGGATTGTTTTCCAGCAACCGAACCTCCTGCCGTCCCTCACCGCGGCGGAACAGCTCATCATCGGCGACCACCTGCGTGGAAAGCCGCTCAGGGCCGCCCGCGCCAAAGCGGCCGAACTCCTGGACGTCGTCGGGGTCGGTTCCAGCGCCGGCAGGCGTCCGCACCAGCTCTCCGGCGGCCAGCGCCAGCGCGTCAACATCGCCCGGGCGCTGATGGGCGAACCGCGGATCCTGCTGGTGGACGAACCCACGGCGGCGCTGGACCACGAGCGCAGCGAATCGATTGTCCGGCTGCTGCGCCGGGTCACCGACGATTTCCAGGTGGCCACCCTCATGGTCACGCATGACACCGAGTTTGTCGCCCTGACCGACTCCGTGGCCACCATGCGTGACGGACGGCTCTCTGCTCCCGTGCCCGCAGCTGTCTGAGGTGCCGGGCCGGACCAGCGGACCGCACTGCGCGTGACGGCTCATCATGTTCTTCGTCCGCAACGCAGTGTCCCCGGAGTGCCAGGGTCCCTAGGATGGTTCCAGTATCCGGGGCCAGGAAATCCCAGCCCCGGGAAGGAGATACATGACGCACGCAATCCTCGCCCGGCACCCCGGCGGCCCGGAAGTCCTGGAGTATGCCGAGGCTGAGCGCCCGGTTCCCGGCCCGGGCCAGCTCCTCGTCAAGGTCGCCGCCGCCGGAGTGAACTTCATTGACACGTACCAGCGCAGCGGAGTGTACAAGGTGGAGTTTCCTTTTACTCCGGGCTCGGAGATGGCCGGAACGGTGGAGGCAACCGGCGACGGCGTGGAGGACTTTTCTCCCGGTGACCGGGTGGCCACAGCCGAGGGCAGCCGCTGCTACGCCGGCTATACGCTGCTGGACCAGGCCAAGGCACTTGCGGTTCCCGACGCCGTCGACCTCTCCACCGCCGCCGCGCTTCCCCTGCAGGGGATGACCGCCCACTATCTGATTAATTCCTCCTTCCGGGTGGAGCCGGGGCATACGGTCCTGACACATGCCGGCGCGGGCGGCGTCGGCCTGCTGCTGATCCAGCTCCTCAAAGAGAGGGGCGCCCGGGTCATCACCACGGTCTCCTCGGATGCCAAGGAGGAACTGGCCAGGGAAGCAGGCGCGGACCACGTGCTGCGGTATTCGGGCTTTCCCCACCATGTCCGTGAGCTGACGGGCGGAAAAGGCGTGGATGTGGTGTACGACGGCGTCGGCCACAACACCTTCGACGGGTCGCTGTCCTGCCTGCGCACCAGGGGGTCGCTGGTTCTTTTCGGAGCAGCCTCAGGCCCGGTCCCGCCCTTTGACCCGCAGCGGCTCAACGCCGGAGGGTCATTGACCCTGACGCGTCCCTCGCTTGCCCACTTCCTGCTCAACGCGCAGGAGCGGCGCTGGCGGTCCACGGAGATCTTCAATGCGGTGGCCGGCGGGAGCCTTAAGGTCCGGATCGGGGCGAGTTATCCCCTGGCCGAAGCTCGGCAGGCGCACGAGGACCTTGAAGGCCGGCGCACCACGGGCAAAGTCCTCCTGGTCCCTTGACCACCCGCCCGGGAAACCTCCGGCGAACGGAAAGTGGACGCCGCGCAAACGGCGTCCACTTTCCGTTCACCTTGCCAGTGGACACTTCAGGGGTGACCGAGCTGGAATTCAGCGGCCTTGCGCCCGACGGCCTTGCCGAACATCAGCCCCAGCTGCCCGGGTCCGGAGTGGCGCCCCCGGTGCGGACGCTGGTGGACATCCTGCAGGAGACCGCAAGGCGCTATCCGGACGCGTCCGCCCTTGACGATGGCCGCCAGTCCCTCAGCTATGCGCAGCTGATGGAGGCCGTGCGCGCCGCTGGACGGGAACTCCATCTGGCGGGGCTCGGAGCCGGCGACAAGATCGGTGTGCGGATCCCGTCCGGAACCAACGGGCTTTACGTCTGGATCCTCGCGATCCTCCTCGTCGGCGCGGCCTATGTGCCGGTGGACGCCGACGACCCGGAGGAACGGGCGCGGCTGGTCTTCGGTGAAGCCAAAATCGCCGGCATGGTCACCGGCAAGGGACTGGCCCTGACCGAAAACAGGAACGCGCCGTTCCCCGCGGCACGGCCCGCCAGGCCCGACGACGACGCCTGGGTCATCTTCACGTCGGGCTCCACTGGAACTCCGAAAGGCGTGGCCGTGCGGCACAGGTCAGCCGCCGCCTTCGTTGACGCCGAGGCACGGATCTTCCTCGCCGCGGAACCGATCGGTCCGCAGGACCGCGTGCTGGCCGGACTGTCGGTGGCCTTTGACGCCTCGTGCGAGGAGATGTGGCTGGCGTGGCGGCACGGCGCCTGCCTGGTCCCCGCGCCGCGTGCCCTGGTCCGCACCGGCATGGACCTCGGCCCGTGGCTCATCAGCCACGGCATCACGGTGGTGTCCACCGTTCCCACCCTTGCAGCGCTCTGGCCCGCGGAGTCGCTGGAAAACGTGCGGCTGCTGATTTTTGGCGGTGAGGCGTGCCCGCCGGAACTTGCGGAGCGGCTCGCGGTGGAAGGCCGCGAAGTGTGGAACACGTATGGACCCACCGAGGCCACGGTGGTGGCCTGCGCGGCAGAGCTGGGCGGACCGGGCCCGGTCCGGATCGGCCTGCCGCTGGACGGCTGGGACCTGGCCGTCGTGGACGGTGCCGGCGTCCCGGTGGCCGAGGGCGCCGTCGGCGAGCTCATCATCGGCGGCGTGGGGCTGGCGAGGTACCTGGATCCGGCCAAGGACGCGGAAAAGTATGCTCCGATGCCCACACTGGGATGGCAGCGCGCCTACCGCTCCGGTGACCTCGTACGTTACGAGGCCGCCGGACTGGTGTTTATCGGCCGTGCCGATGAACAGGTGAAACTGGGTGGCCGCCGGATCGAGCTCGGTGAGATCGATGCCGCGCTGCAGGCACTGCCGGGCGTCGCGGGGGCTGCCGCCGCGGTGCAGACGACGGCGGCCGGGAACCAGGTCCTGGTGGGGTACCTCGCCCCCGCCGGCGACGACGGGCCCGACCTGGCCGCATCCCGGGACCTGCTGGCAGCCACCCTCCCCGCTGCCCTGGTCCCCCTGTTGACCGTCGTCACCTCGCTGCCCACCAAAACCAGTGGAAAGGTCAACAGGCATGCACTCCCGTGGCCCCTCACCGGCTCCGGTGCGGCAGAAACTGACAGCGCCCCGCTGAACCTGCCCGACGACGCCGCCTGGATCGTCGAACAATGGAAGGCCGTGCTCGGCAGCCCGGCAGCAAGCCTGGACGCCGATTTCTTCGCCCACGGCGGCGGCTCCCTGTCGGCCGCACAGCTTGTCTCCGCCCTCCGCCTCCGCTACCCCACCGTCACCGTCGCGGACATCTACGCCACACCGCGGATTGGCGCCTTGATCGAGACGGCCCGGCAATCCCTTCCGGACGGCGCGGAGGCAGGCCCTGCCAAGGAACGGTCCGTCCGCCCGACGGCCCGCAAGTCCCAGGTCTTCCAGACGCTGATGGGTGTCCCCCTGCACATCCTGGTGGGCATGCGCTGGCTGACCTACCTGATGGCAGCAAACAATCTCCTCGCGGACCTGGCAGGTTTTGCTGCCGCGCCAACCGTGTCCTGGTGGTGGGTCGGGGCATCGTGGCTGGTCTTCGTGAGTCCTCCCGGCCGGATGGGCCTCTCCATCGCAGCCGCCCGGCTCCTGCTCCGCAACGTGGGTCCGGGTACATACCCGCGCTCGGGGAAGGTGCACCTGAGGCTCTGGCTGGCCGAACAGATCCAGGATCTGGCCGGTGCCGTGAGCCTCGCCAGCGCTCCCTGGGTGCCCTATTACGCCAGGGCCCTCGGAGCGAAGATCGGCACCAACGTGCACCTGCATTCCCTCCCGCCCGTGACGGGCCTGCTGTCCCTCGGCAGCGGAGCGAATATCGAGCCCGAAGTGGACCTCTCCGGCTGGTGGATCGACGGCGACCACGTCCGGATTGGCGCTATCCATGTGGGCGCCGGCGCAACAGTGGGCGCGCGCAGCACGCTGATGCCGGGCGCCAGCATCGGCGCCGGCGGCCAGGTGGAAGCGGGTTCAGCCGTGCTCGGCAAAGTCAAGGCCGGACAGGTGGTGGCAGGCTCGCCGGCCCGCCGCCGCGGCAAGGCCAAAAGCGACTGGCCGGACACTCCGCCCAGCACCCGGCTGATGGGACGTCTGTGGTTCGCCGCCTTCGCCTCCGCCTCCGCTGTGCTGGCCATGATCCCCTATCTGTCCGCCGCCGCCGCTGCCGCGACAGTGTTCGTCTTTGTCCAGGGCAGCAGCTCCCTGGCCACGGCCTGGCCGCAGGTCCTGGTGTCCCTGCCGCTGGCGGCATTTGCCTGGTTCAGCGCCAACCTCCTGCTGATCCTGGGTACCACCCGGCTCCTGGGGACCGGGCTGGAGGCAGGGTATTACCGCGTGCGGAGCCGGATCGGCTGGCAGGTGTGGGCCACCGAACGGGTCCTGGACCTGGCCCGGGATCTCCTTTTCCCCATCTACGCCAGCCTTTTCACACCCGTCTGGCTGCGCCTGCTCGGGGCCCGCATCGGCAAGAACGTGGAGGCCTCCACCGTGCTGCTGCTGCCCAGTATGACCACGGTCGGTGACGGCGCATTCCTGGCGGACGACACCATGGTGGCCTCCTACGAACTGGGCGGCGGCTGGATGAAGATAGCACCCTCTAAGATCGGCAAGCGCTCCTTCCTGGGGAATTCCGGCATGACCGCCGCTGGCCGGAACGTGCCGAAGAACTCCCTTGTTGCTGTGTTGTCCGCTACCCCTTCGAAGGCAAAATCCGGGACGTCTTGGCTGGGCAGCCCTCCCGTGAGGCTGCGCCGCACGGCCATCGCCTCGGACACAACGCTGACGTTCCAGCCCCGGACCCGGCTGAAAGTGGCCCGTGCCCTCTGGGAGCTGTGCCGCTTTGTGCCTGTAGTCCTGACGGTGGGGCTCGCAGCGGGTGTGCTCCTGGCGTTCGATTGGCTCTCAGGCACTGTGGGCTACGGCGTCGCGGCGGCCCTCGGCGGGTTCGTGATGCTGCTGGCAGGCGCCCTGGCGGCTGGCAGCGCAATAGCGGCCAAGTGGCTGCTGGTAGGCCGGATCCAGGCCGGGGAACATCCCCTCTGGAGCTCGTTTATCTGGCGCAATGAAGTGGTGGACAGTTTTATCGAAATGGTCAGCGCGCCGTGGTTCGCCCGTGCGGCCACCGGCACACCGGCACTGGTGTGGTGGCTGCGCGGCCTGGGAGCACGCATCGGCCCGGGAACATGGTGCGAGAGCTACTGGCTGCCCGAAGCCGACCTCGTAACCCTGGGCGCCAACTCCACTGTCAACCGTGGCTGTGTGGTGCAGACCCACCTGTTCCACGACCGGATCATGAGCATCGGCCCTGTTACGCTCGAAGACGGGGCCACCATGGGTCCGCACGGCGTCATCCTTCCGCAGGCACGGATCGGCCGCGGCGGTACAGTGGGTCCGGCATCCCTGGTGATGCGCGGGGAAACAGTCCCGGCCGGAACTTACTGGATGGGCAATCCCGTCAGTCCGTGGCGGGGATCCGACGTCCCCGCACCCCGCCTGTAGTAGGTACCCGCTTGTCCGCCACCGTTTGTAATTGAGGCCCCGCCCCATGAGTCTTCCAGAACCAGCAAGCTCCGGTGCCGCCGTGGGAACAGCCGACGCCGGGTTGCGGTCCGATCGGTATATGCCGGGCCACGGCACCAGCGCCTACAGTGTTTCGCGGTATGAACTCGACCTGGACTACCGGCTGTCTTCCAACCGGCTCAGTGGCCGGGCGGTCGTCCACGCCACAGCGGCATACCAGGCCTCCGCCGTCGTCCTGGACCTCGTGGGCCTCCGCGCCGGCAAGGTGCAGTTCAACGGGCGCCGGGTCCGCCGTTTTGTGCAGCGCGCCGAGCAGCTGGTGGTGCATCTGGACGCCCCACTCGCCCCCGGAGATGACTTCACGCTGGATATCCGCTACGAGGGCAACCCCTTGCCGCGCCGCGGGCTGTGGGGCGAGGTGGGCTGGGAAGAGCTCACCGACGGCGTGCTGGTGGCGGGACAGCCCAACGGCGCGCCGTCCTGGTTTCCCTGCAATGACCACCCCCGGAACAAGGCAAGCTACCGGATCACCGTGACCACTGATGCCAATTACCGCGCGGTCTGCAACGGCCGGCTGGTGGGACACAGCATCCGCGCCAGCCGGGAATCCTGGACCTATGAGCAGGAAGAGCCGATGGCCACCTACCTGGCCACGGTCCAGATCGGCCGGTACCAGTCCCTGATCCTCAATCCAGGGGACGCCCCGGGCGGAGTACTGCAGTCGGCCGCTGTTCCTCCGGGGCTGGCCGCCACCGCCCTGCAGGGGCTGCGCCTGCAGCCGGAGATGATGCGCACGTTTGTCAGCTGCTTTGGCGCCTACCCGTTCCCTGAATATACGGTGGTGGTGGCCGACGACGTCCTTGAGATCCCGCTTGAGGCCCAGACCCTCGCGATCCTCGGGCGGAACCACCTCAGCCCGGACTGGGAATGCCAACGCCTGATCGCCCACGAACTGTCACATCAGTGGTTCGGAAATTCCCTGACGGCGAGCGGGTGGGGCGACATCTGGCTGCACGAGGGTTTCGCCTGCTACGCGGAATGGATCTGGTCCGAAGCCGCCGGCGTGATGACCGCCCACGACCGGGCCGCCGCCGCCTGGCGAAGGCTCTCCGCGGCAGGCCAGGACCTGGTGATCGGGGATCCAGGGCCGGAACTGATGTTTGATGACCGCGTCTACAAGCGCGGGGCACTGGCCCTTCATGTATTGCGCCTGAAGTGCGGTGACCTGGCCTTCTTCACGCTGCTGCAGGAATGGACCAGGACCCACCGGCACGGCTCGGTGTCCACCGCGGAGTTCCTCCTGCTTGCTGACCGGGTGGCCGGCGTCGACTCAGAGACGCTGCTGCACCCGTGGCTGTATGAGGAAGCCCTGCCGCCGCTGCCGACGCATGGGCGGCACGCCGCCAGTTAGCGGCACGCAGGCAGCCCGGCGCTGAGGGCGACAGCTGCCACCAAGGTTCCGGGCAGGCCTGTCGCCGCGGGGTCGAGGTCCGCGATTCCCTGTTTGCCGAGCACATCCAGGCTCCGCGGATCCGCCCGGAGGCCCTCGCCGGTCATTTTCAGCCAGGCTTCCTTGCGGGCCCAGAGCCGGGCCCGTTCACGCAGCAGTGCCGGCCCGGACAGGTGTCCCACGGCGCGCAGTTCGGCCCCACTGAGCGCCACGGCGTCGAAACCGTCAAAGTCCAGCCTCGCCGGATCCTCGGCGTCCACGCCCAGCCGCAGCCCAGGGCGCGGCGAGGGGAGCCCCGCAAGCAGGATCCAGTGTTGGGTCCGCGCCATGCTGAGCAGCAGCGGCAACGGTTCTCCCCTGTGGGTGTAGCCCGGCCTGCCATGCGCGAGGGCCGGTCCGGAGCCGCAGCGGGGACAGGCGTAGGAAACCTTTAGCTCCCCCACGGGCCGTTCCAGCAGTTCCGCGGCGAAACGCCGGAGGGCCGCCCTTCCGGCGGTAAAGCGGACCCGCGCCCCGGGCTGCATGGCCGCCGCCCGGGCGGCCTCCACCGGTTCGAGCAGCAAAGCGTCGGAGCCCGGACCGTCCGCAGGATGGCCGCGGAGATCCACGGCCTGCAGGACGAGTCCGGGCTCCACCTCAGTCAGCTAGCGCTGGACGGCACCGAAGCGCTGGGCAGCAAGTGCCACCGCGCCTTCGCGCGCGGCGGACGCCTCGTCTGCCGTCAGGGTGCGGTCCGTTGCCCGGAAACGCAGCCCGAAGGCCAGCGATTTCTTGCCCTCCTCAATGCCCTTGCCGGCGTAGACGTCGAACAGCGCAACGTCCTCCAGCAGTTCACCGGCGCCCTCGCGGAGTGCCTCAAGGACGTGGTCCGCCGGAATGTCCTGCGGCACCACCAGGGCGACGTCCTGGGTGGCCACCGGGAACGTGGAGATGTGGCGGGCCACAATGACGTCCGCGGCTGCTTCGAACAGGGCGTCGGCGTTGAACTCCAGCGCCACCGAGCGGGCGGGCATGTCATGCGCGGCGAGGAGCTTCGGGTGCAGCTCGCCGGCGTAGCCCACCACCTCGCCGGTCCGCAGCGAAAGCTGCGCGGCGCGGCCCGGGTGGAACGCCTGGTGCGCGCCCTGGCTGACCACGATCTCCACGCCCAGGACGTCCCCGGCGAGCCGGGCGATGTCCAGCCCGTCGGACCAGTCCCACAAGCGCGGCGTGTGCCCGGCGGCGGCCGGCGAATCGTGGCCTGTGAGGACAGCGGCGACGTACAGCGGCTGGTCAGGGACGCCGTCGTACAGCGCATCCAGCACTTCGTCGGCGGGCTTGACTCCCAGCGGCGGGATGGAGGCAGTGCCCACGGTCCCGCCGGGCAGGAAGACCAGGCCCGACTCGAAGAGTGCCAGATCCCGGAAGCCGCGGGAGTGGTTCCGCTTCGCTACCTCGATGAGCCCGGGGAGGATGGAGGTCCGCAGGTAGCCTTGTTCTTCGCTGATCGGGTTGGCCAGCTTGACCGCGCTGCGCGGCGCGCCCTGCTCGGCCACACCGAACGTGTCGTTGGCGGCCTTGGAGACAAACGGGTAGGCCAGGACTTCGGTCAGCCCGGCGTCGGCCAGCGCCTGGATGAGCCGGCGGCGCTGCTGCTGCACGCGGGTCAGGCCACGTCCCGGAGGGGCCACCGGGAGGGTGGCGGGGATGTTGTCGTAGCCCACCAGCCGGGCGATTTCCTCGGAGAGGTCTTCCTTGGTTTCCAGGTCGTTGCGCCAGCTGGGAGCGGTGACGGTCCAGCCGCCGTCGGCCTTTTCCACTGCCGCGCCGAGGTCCACCAGCGAGGTGGTGATCTGCTCTTCGGTGAAATCGATGCCGATCCGCTGGGCGGCGAAGCCCGCCGGCAAGGCGATGGTCACGGCGTCCGGCGCGGTCCCGACGTCGGTCCCGGCCTCGTCGGCGACGCCGCCTGCGAGCTCCACCAGGAGGTCGACGACACGCTGCGCGGCGATGCCGGCGACGTGCCAGTCGACGCCGCGTTCGAACCGCTTGGACGCCTCGGACGGCAGCTTGTGGCGGCGGCGGGAACGGGAAATGGATACTTCGTCGAAGTGCGCCGCCTCAACCAGGACGTTCGACGTCGAATCGCCCACCTCGGTGGCCGCGCCGCCCATCACGCCGGCGATGCCGATCGCGCCGGAACCGTCCGTGATCAGGAGGTCCTCGACGTCGAGCGTGCGCTCCTTGTCGTCCAGGGTGGTGATCTTCTCCCCCGCGACGGCGCGCCGGACCACGATGTCGCCGGAAAGTTTGTCCAGGTCGTAGCAGTGCGTGGGCTGGCCGAGCTCCAGCATGACGTAGTTGGAAATGTCCACCGGCAGCGAGATGGAGCGGATCCCCGCAAGACGCAGGCGTGAAACCATCCACGGCGGCGTCGGCCTGGTGGCGTCCACGCCGCGGACGGTGCGGGCCACGAAACGGTCGCAGCCCGGCTTGCCGTAGATGGGGGCGTCGTCGTTGAGCTTGACGCCGTAGCCGCCGGAGAGTTCGGCCGGCGCCTGGACCTTGGAGGCCGGGTCCGTGAAGGGCGTTCCGGTGGCGTGGGCGTATTCGCGGGCCACACCGCGGATGGAGAAGGCGTAGCCGCGGTCCGGGGTCACGTTGATCTCGGCGGCCTCGTCGTAGAGGCCCAGCAGGTCCATGGCGTCCGTGCCGATTTCCGGGTCCAGCCCGATCCGGGACAGGACCAGGATGCCGTCGTGGTCCTCGCCGATGCCCAGTTCACGGACGGAGGCGATCATGCCGGCGGACAGGTGGCCGTAGGTCTTGCGTGCGGAGATGCGGAAGTCACCGGGCAGGACGGCGCCGGGCAGGGTGACCACTACTTTGTCTCCCTCCACGAAGTTGTGGGCGCCGCAGATGATCCCCTGCACGCCTGACGGGTCAATGCCGTCGCCGGTAAGGGCCTGTTCCTGGCCTTCGGGGACAACCCGGACCTGGCACCAGTTGATGGTCTTGCCGTTGGTCTGCGGTTCCTTGACGATGCTCAGGACCTGGCCCACCACGACTGGACCTTTCAGGGCGTCCGTGGGGCGGTGGACGTCTTCTTCTTCAAAACCGACCTTGACCAGTTCGGCCATGACATCTTCGGCCGTAGCTCCGGCCGGTACTGCTGCGAATTCACGCAGCCAGGAAAGTGGGATACGCACTGTTAGATCTCCATCCCGAAGTGCTCGCTGAAACGTACATCGCCTTCGATCATGTCGCGCATGTCGCCTACCTCGTTGCGGAACATGAGGGTGCGCTCGATGCCCATGCCAAAGGCAAAACCTGAATAAACGTCCGGATCGATGCCCGCGGCGCGGAGCACGTTGGGGTTGACCATGCCGCAGCCGCCCCATTCGATCCAGCGCGGGCCGCCTTTGGCGCCAGGGTGCCAGATATCCAGCTCGGCGGACGGCTCAGTGAACGGGAAGTAGTTGGGTCGCAGCCGGATCTGGGCCTCGTCGCCGAACATCTGCCGGGCGAAGTGCTCCAGCGTTCCGCGGAGGTCAGCCATGCTCAGGTTCCTGTCGATGGCCAGGCCCTCGAACTGGTGGAACACCGGAGTGTGGGTGGCGTCCAGCTCATCGGTGCGGAACACCTTGCCCGGGCACAGCACGTAGATGGGGACCTCGCGCTCCAGCATGGAGCGGACCTGCACCGGTGAGGTGTGGGTGCGCATCAGCAGGTGGGCTTCCGGGGGCTCCACAAAGAAGGTGTCCTGCATTTCGCGGGCCGGGTGGTCCGGCTTGAAGTTCAGGGCATCGAAGTTGAACCACTCGGATTCCACCTCGGGGCCTTCGGCGATTTCCCAGCCCATGCCCACAAAGATGTCCGCCACGCGGTCCTGCAGCGTGGAGAGCGGGTGCCTGGCACCGGCACGACGGCGGCGCGGGGCGGCCGTGACGTCCACGGTTTCTTCCAGCAGGATCCGGGCGTCGTTCTCGGCTTCCAGCTCGGCCGTGCGGTCCGCGAGCGCCTTGTTGACCCGGCCGCGGGAGGAACCCATCAGCTTGCCGGCGACGGCCTTCTGGTCTTTCGGCAGTTTGCCAATTTCGCGGTTGGCCAGGCTGAGCGGTGACTTCTCCCCAGTGTGGGCCAGCCTCACCGCCTTGAGTTCGTCAAGGGAGCCTGCGCCGGCAATGGCGGCGATGGCCTGGTCTACAGCGGCAGTGATGGCGGCTTCATCCGTAGGGTTCGGGATGGCGGCGCCCGGCAAAGTTTCAGTCATCTACTGTTCTTAGCTACGAGTCGGGGCTGACGTATTTCCTCAATGATCTGGGCAGCATTGCACGGTTTCCCGGCAGCGCATCCGTCACTGGCAGGCCACGAACGCGGATTCATCAACGATGAATGCGCTTTCGCGGCCAGGTCCGGGCCACTGGAACAGTTCCGGTTGGAACTGCCAGCGGCCACTATCCTCCAGTCTAATTGAACGCTCCGGCTACCATGGCCTCATGACACTTGGGCAGCGCCGGGGGCCCTCCCGGCCGTTGACGGCGGGTGAGCGGGCACGGCAGCTCGCCAACCTGGCCAACGGCACCACCCTGCTGGGACTCGCCCTTGCCCGGGCCGCGGGAACCGCCGTCAGCAAGGGCCCGCGGGGGCTGGTGTTTGCGGCCGGCTACCGGTGGCGCCTTCCCTGCGCCGGCGCGTTTGTTGTGGGAAATGTCGTCCTTACCCGGACCTCCGCCGGGCAGCTGGCCTCCAACGCGGCACTCCTTGGCCATGAGGAGAAGCACTGCACCCAGTACGCCTGCTGCCTGGGGCTGCCCTTTCTTCCCCTGTACTTCCTGGCTGCCGGATGGTCACAGCTCCGGACCGGTGATCCGGCGTCGGCGAACTTCTTCGAACGGCGGGCAGGCCTGGCAGCTGGCGGCTACGCCGGGACCAGGACACCTGACATCAGCAAACCAAAGCCGGCTCCCCGTGGCGCCGGAGGAATCGAGGTTTAACCATGGCGGGCCAGAACACCAGGACCATCACCGTGACAGGAACCGGATCGGCCGAGGCGCCGCCTGACCTGCTGACGGTTTCCGTCGGCGTCGAATGCCGGCGGGACAGTGTGGGCAGCGCCTACGCCGACGCAGGCACAGCATCCGGCGCCGTTTCCGCCGCGCTCCGGCAATACGGCGTCGGCGGCCCGGACCTTCGGACGTCCGGGCTGAACGTCCGGCCGGAGCTCATCTGGCGCGACGGGGAGGGCCAGCGGGTGGCGGGGTATGTGGCGTCAAGCGTCCTGACCGTCCGCCTCCGCGACGTGGCTGGCGCCTCCGCCGTGATTGCCGCCGTCGTGGATGCCGGTGGCGACGACGTGCGCCTCAACGGGCTGGAACCCGGATTCTCAGATGAGTCGGCTGTGATGGCGCAGGCCCGGGCAGCGGCGTGGCAGGATGCCATGGCCGCGGCGGAGCAGTTTGCGTCCCTGGCCTCGGCCCGCCTTGGTGCCGTGGTGTCCGTCGCAGAGCGCCCCGACGCGTCCGGGCCCTTCCCACTGGCCCGGATCCAGCGGACCGCGGCCACCGAAGCCATCGGCGTGGAGGCCGGCCACGCGAGCGTTGGAGCGAGCGTCACCGTGGTCTGGGAACTGCAGGACTGAAACCGTCCCCGCACCTTCGCGACCTTGCCGGAGGCGCCGCGCGCCGCCTTGACTTATGTTCGAACATATCTTCGAATAGAGTGCATGAGATGGGATGCACAAGCACTGATGCCGGGACCCGCCGATGAAGCCGGAAGCCCGCTCCCTGCGCTGCTCCCCCTTGCCGGATTGGTCCGTTCGGTCACCACTCCCGAGTTCGCCGGCATCACCTTCCATGAGGTCACTGCCAAATCGGTGCTCAACAAGGTGGTTGCCGGTTCAAGGATGCCGTTTGAGTGGACGGTGAACCCCTACCGCGGCTGCAGCCATGCCTGCGTCTATTGTTTTGCCCGCAAGAGCCACACGTACCTGGATTTCGACGCCGGGCTCGACTTCGACAGCCAGGTGGTGGTCAAGGTCAATGCCGCGGAAGTCCTGCGGAAGGAACTGGCCAAGCCCTCCTGGGACCGCCACCAGGTGGCCCTCGGCACCAACACCGACCCCTACCAGCGCGCGGAGGGCCGCTACCAGCTGATGCCCGGCATCATCACCGCGCTGGCTGACTCCGGCACCCCGCTGTCCATCCTTACCAAGGGCACGCTGCTGGCCCGGGACATTCCGCTCCTGAAGCGGGCCGCCGCCCAGGTGCCGGTGGGGGTCGGCATCTCACTGGCCTTGACGGACGAAGCACTGTCCGAAGCCGTGGAGCCGGGCACCCCCGGCCCGCGTGCCAGGCTGAAACTCGTTTCCCGCCTGCGCGACGCCGGACTCCCGTGCGGCGTCATGGCCATGCCCATCCTGCCCTGGCTGTCCGACAGTGACGAAGCACTTGATTCCCTGTTCGCATCCCTGGCCGCTGCGGGCGCCACGGGAGTGACAGCCGGTGCGCTCTACCTGAAGCCGGGCACCCGGGAATGGTTCATGCAGTGGATCGCCAGGAACCACCCGGAGCTCGCGGGCAGGTACCGGCGTCTCTACGGCACGGGATCATACGCCTCCAAGGAATACCGGACATGGCTCGCCGCCAAAGTCCGCTATTTCAAGCAGCGTCATGGGTTCTCAGGCGGTCACGGTTTCAGCCACCGGGATCTCGAGGACGATCCCCGAGGCGAGGAAGCGCAGTATCCGGCGGGAAGTATCCCGGCAGCACATTCCGCCGGTATGCACGGCCAGCCGTCCGGGGAAGCCCATCCGGCCGCTGCCGGGCCGCGGCAGCAGCCCACCCTGTTCTAGGGGCCGGTCAGATGGAATTCTCCGGTGGAGTTCTCAGCCGGGGGCGTTTGAACCCACCAGCGTGCCCAGGGATTCAAGAAGCGCCCGGACAATCGGGAAGTCAGCCGGGATCCACGGAAGACTGAGAGCTTCGTCACGCTGCGTGGTGCTGATCCATCTCAGCTCGTCATGGTCTTCGAGCGGCCGGGGATGGCCGTCGGAAATTTCCGCCAGCCACACCCGCATGCTCGCCCGCTTGTTCAGCCGCCAGCCATCTGCCGTCCCGGCAGGCAGTTCCCGCCCCAGGCGGACGCCGATTCCCAGCTCTTCCCTGAGTTCACGGTGCAGTGCGGCTTCGCATTGCTCCCCGGCTTCCACTTTCCCGCCGGGGAACTCCCAGAGTCCGGCGAACTGCTCCGGAGCAGTCCGCCTTGCCACCAGCATGCGGGTGGGTTCGGTCAACGAGTCAAGGATGGCGCCGCCAACTACCTGTATGCGTCCAGTCACCGCTCCAGTCTATGGGGGACAATTGGGACGGCGCCCTTTTGGTCCTGCGCCGACTTCCACTGGCGGCGTCGGAATAACCCCGCCGGCCACCGAGTGCGCCATTGTCATCAGCAGCCCGTCAGCAGCCGCCGCGGCGGCTGTCAGGATCCCTTTCGAAAAGCAGGCACATGAGCAGCGTTGTCCAGTCATCCACGGCCAAAAAGACCCCATCCCCCAGGACCGCCCCCGCCATTGTGTCCCTGGCAATGGGCGGCTTCGGCATCGGCGTGACTGAGTTCACCATGATGGGACTGCTCAAGGAAGTGGAAGTGGGCCTTGGCATCAGCACGCCTGAGGCCGGACACCTGATCTCCGCGTACGCCCTGGGCGTCGTCGTCGGCGCACCCCTGCTGGCCGCTGTCGGAGCCAAACTGCCCCGCAAACACCTGGCCCTGGGCCTGATGCTCTTCTTCAGCATCGCCAACCTGACGTCATTCCTCGCCCCGGACTACGGCACCATGCTGGTCTCGCGCTTTGCGGCGGGCCTGCCGCACGGCGCGTTCTTCGGGGTGGCGGCTGTCATCGCCGCCTCGCTCGTGGCGCCTACCCGCCGGGGCTGGGCCATCTCCATGGTGATGGCCGGACTGACCGTCTCCAACGTGGTGGGCGTGCCGCTGGCCACCTGGGTTGGCCAGGTCTTCGGCTGGCGGCTGCTGTTTGTCCTCGTGGGAGCCATCGGCCTGCTGACCCTGGCGCTGCTCTGGAAGTTCGTCCCGTTCCAGGAAGCCCACCCCGATGCCAGCATCAGGCGCGAACTCGGGGCCCTGAAGCGGCTGCAGGTCTGGCTCGCCATCCTGATCGGCATTGTCGGTTTCGGCGGGTTTTTCGCTACCTACACCTACATCGCGCACACCATGACGTCGGTGGCGGGCATCCCGTCGTCCCTGATCCCGCTGGTGGTTGCGCTCTATGGACTGGGCATGGTCGCCGGCAACATCGCGGGCGGCCGGATCGCCGACCGGTCCGTGATGGGGACCATCTACCGGGTGCTGCCGGGCATCGCCGTTGCCCTGGTGATCTACGCCGTCGCCGTCCAATGGCCGTGGTCCGCGTTTGTCATGGTGTTTGTCGTGGGCGCTGCCGGTTCGATGCTGGTACCCGCCCTGCAGACGCGCCTGCTGGATGCGTCCCCGGACGCCCCCTCACTGGCTTCCTCCCTCAACCATGCGGCGCTGAACGTTGCCAACGCACTGGGCGCCTTCCTGGGCGGTGTAGTGATCGCCTGGGGCTGGGGCTACGTTGCCCCCGCCCTCGTGGGGGCCGTGCTTGCCATCCTGGGCCTGGGGGTCGCCATCGTCAGCGGGATGCTGGAACGCAAGAGGCCGCTGACCGCCTGATCCTGGGGACCGGGCGGCCAGCGGCCTCGTGGCCGGCTGCGGGCAGGCTCAGGGGTTGGCGTCCCGGTCCCCAGCGTTGCCGGCAGCGGCTTTCGACGGCGCTGCGCCCGCTGCGTCCGAACGGTGGAGGTCCGGTTCCAGGTAGATGACGCGGGCGATCGGAACTGCGGAGCGGATCCTTTTCTCTGCGCTGTCGATGGCGGCGGCGATGTCACGGCCGGCATCGGCTGCGCCAACGGAAATTTTCGCCGCAACAAGCAGCTCTTCCGGGCCCAGGTGAAGGGTCTTCAGGTGGATGACGCGCGTTCCGCCGGCCTCGATGGCGCGGTGGATCTTGTCGCGGTCATCCCTGGTGGCGGATTCGCCCAGCAGCAGCGACTTGGTTTCAAGGGCGAGAACGACGGCGATCAGCACCAGCAGGATGCCGATCATGCCGGTTCCAATGGCATCCCACACGCCGTTGCCGGTGATGAGCGTGAGTCCCACACCGAGAAGGGCGAAGACGAGGCCCACCAGGGCACCGAGGTCTTCGAGCAGGATCACGGGAAGCTCGGGCTGCTTGGCGGTCCGGACAAAGCTGACCCAGCCCTGCTTCCCGCGGAGATGGTTCGACTCGATGATGGCAGTGCGGAAGGAAAAGGACTCGGCGATGATGGCCCCGACGAGGACTGCCAGCGGAACCCACCAGAAGCCACCTTCGATCGCGTGCGGGTGCTGGAGTTTTTGCCACGCCTCGTAGAGGGCAAAGAGGCCGCCGACGCTGAACAGCACGATGGAGACGATGAAGGCGTAGATGTACCGCTCGCGCCCGTACCCGAACGGGTGCTCGGGACTGGCTGCCCGCTTCGCCCGCTTGCCGCCCACCAGCAGGAGGAGCTGGTTGCCGGAGTCAGCCAGGGAGTGGATGGCCTCGGCGAGCATCGACGACGAAAGCGTCAGGATGAATGCGACGAACTTGAGGGCGGCGATCGTCAGGTTTGCGGCGAGGGCCGCGACGATCGCCTTGCTACCGCCAGTTGCAGCCACGTGGGCTTCACCTCTTCAGGATTACAGGATCAGGACAGGAAAAGCGCGCAGCCGGCTTCGGCTCCGCCCATCAATACCGTACCCGCCGCCGCTTCGGACACGCACGCCTGGCGGGCCCTAAGGCTACTGACAATAGGGGGGCTGTGTGTTAGCTTGATGCATTATCGGGAAGATTTCGTCCCGGCGAATAAATAAGGAGGAGACATGGGTTTTCTTGCTTGGATTATTCTCGGCCTCATAGTGGGGGCCATCGTTAAGGCCGTTATGCCCGGCAGAGTGGGCGGCGGCTGGGTCACCAGCCTTGTTCTTGGCGTGGTTGGTGCAATTGTGGGCGGCTGGATCGGCAGCCTGCTTTTCGGCAAGGGAGACCTTGCATTCTTTGACCTCGGCACGTGGATTCTCGCCATTGTTGGCGGCCTGGTTGTTGCCGGTGTCTACGGCGCAATCACGGGACGCAGCAAGAGCACGCGCGCACCCTGATTCCCGTCCTACTATTTGAAATACAAAGAAAAGGGCCCCGGATGATCATCCGGGGCCCTGCCCTTTAATTCGCCCCGGTTATTTGGATCCGGCCGAGCCGCCCTGCTGCGACCGTGCGCTTGCGTAAAGACAGACAGTTGCTGCCGTTCCGAGGTTGAGGCTCTCGGCGGCACCATACACCGGCACAGCGACACGGTGGTCGGCCAGGCCCAATTCAGCGTCCGAAAGGCCCTGGGCTTCGTTGCCGAACAGCCAGGCCGTCGGGCCTTCCAGGGCGTAGGCCGATTCGGTTCCCGACGTACCCAGCCGGCGGGCGGCATTCTCGTCCTGCAGGACGTCCAGGTTGAGGCTGCCGTACCCATCCGCGGCCAGGATGCCTATCCCCCGGGACCGGCACGCCGCCGCAACGTCGTCGATATCGGCGCCCAAGACCACCGGCAGATGGAACAGCGAACCTGCCGTTGAGCGGACCGCCTTGGGGTTGTAGATGTCCACACTGGCCCCGGTGAGGACCACGGCGTCAGCGCCCGCCGCATCAGCTGCCCGCAACACCGTTCCGGCATTCCCCGGATCCCTGACCTGGCAGAGGACGGCGATCAGGCGGGGACCGGCGTCGAGCACTTCCTCCAGCGTGACATCCACAAAACCGCAGACTGCGATGATGCCCTGCGGGTTGACCGTGTCCGCCATGGCCGCCAGGACCTCGTCGGTGGCAAGGCGCGCGGACGTCCCCTCGGCCAGTTCGTCGAACTCCGGGTAACGGTCCAGGCACGCTTCGCTGGCAAAGACCTCATGGACTACTCCCGGCGCGCCGGCGGCCAGCCTCTGCTGGTGGAGCTTCAGGGCTTCGCGTACTGCCTGGGGGCCTTCAGCGAGGAACCGGCCCCGCTTTAAACGGGCCGGGCGCCCGGCAAGCCTTGCCACGTCCCTGACCCGATCAGCTCGGGGGTTGGAGAGTGGAAAGTCTTGCGGGCGCCCGGTTTCGTTCATACAAGAACCTTAGTTGCTGTTCAAGCAGGTTCTCGAACTGCCCAGAAGGGGAGCTGTCAGACAGCAGCCGCGTCGGCAGCAGGCTTCTTTGCAGCCTTAGCCTTGGGAGCCTTGGCTGCCTTGGCCTTGGGTGCTTCAGCCTGGACGGCCGGAGCGGACGTGTCCGCCGGCAGGGAGTCCTTGGCGACCTTCACGAGGGCGGCGAAAGCGTTGGCGTCGGAGACGGCCAGCTCGGCCAGCATGCGGCGGTCAACCTCAACCTCAGCGGCCTTCAGGCCCTGGATGAGGCGGTTGTAGGTGAGGCCGTTGGCGCGGGACGCAGCGTTGATGCGCTGGATCCACAGGCGGCGGAAGTCGCCCTTCTTCTTCTTACGGTCACCGTAGCTGTACACAAACGAGTGCAGCAGCTGCTCTTTGGCCTTGCGGTACAGGCGTGAACGCTGTCCCCGGTAGCCCTTTGCGCGTTCGAGGATAACCCGGCGCTTCTTGTGGGCGTTTACCGCCCGCTTCACACGTGCCACGTGCGTACTCCTTCAACATTCTGATCCCAAGCGTCTACTGCCGGAAACCCGGCCGGCCTGAGAAGGCTTTATGGTAGGTGACTGCTGCCAGGAGGCAGTCAGCCAAAATACTTGGAAATTAGATGCCGAGCATCTTCCGGATGACCTTGGCGTCGCCCTTGAAGACGATCTTGTCGCCGGCAAGGCGACGGGTCAGCCTGGAGGACTTGTGCTCGAGGTAGTGGCGGCGGTTGGCCTGCTGGCGGCGCAGCTTGCCGCTGCCGGTCAGCTTGAAGCGCTTCTTAGCACCACTGTGGGTCTTCATCTTCGGCATGGGAACCGATCTCCTTACGTATCCGCAGACCAGGTCTGCAGTTCTTCGTGCAGCCACCCCTGCGGGCGGCGTGCTGGTTGCTTGCTGCCGGAGTAGAACCTCCGGCAGCTTTGAACTAGGTGGTCTTCTTGCCAGCCGGCTTCGGCGCCGCCTTGGGGGCGGGCCGGGCAGCAGGCTTCGGCGCTGCAGGCCTGGCCACCGGCTTGGGCATCGGGACTGCGGGCCTCGGAGCTGCCGGCGCCGGAACCGCTGCGGCCGGTTTGGCTGCTTCCGGAGCCTTGGCGGCCACGGGCGCCTTGGGAACCTCCGGTGCCTTTGCCGGCGCCGGCGCTGCCTTCGGTGCCTCGCGCCGGGGAGCTGCCGCCTTGGGGGCTTCAGCCTTAGGGGCCACCTGCTTCGGCGCCTCCTGCTTCGGCGCTTCCCGCGGGGCGGCTTCCTTCACGGGAGCCTCGGCTTCGGGGGCGGCCTCAACAGGTGCTTCAGCCGTTGCGGGCTCCTCCACCGTGGGCGCCTCGGCTTCGGGCTCCGTGGTGATGGCGAAACCTTCCGGAAGAAGGTCAGCCAGTGACTGCGTGAACGGGGCCTGGTCGTCGCCGGAAACGTCGACGCGTCCCGTTGCCTTGGCTTCGTTCTGCGCCTTGGCTTCTGCACGCTGCGTGGCGCGGCGTGCTTCAGCCTTGGCTTCAGCCTTGTTCTTCAGCGGACCCACAACCATGACCATGTTCCGGCCGTCAATGCGGGGGCTGGACTCAACAACGCCAACTTCGGCGACGTCGTCAGCGAAGCGCTGCAGGAGGCGGATGCCCATCTCCGGACGCTGCTGCTCACGGCCGCGGAACTGGATCATTGCCTTGACCTTGTCACCCGCGCCGAGGAAGCGAAGTGCATGCCCGCGCTTGGTCTCGTAGTCGTGGGTGTCAATCTTCAGGCGGAACCGGATTTCCTTCAGAACAGTGTTGGTCTGGTTCTTCCGGGCTTCACGTGCCTTGACGGCGGCCTCGTACTTGTACTTGCCGAAGTCCATCAGCTTGCACACCGGAGGCTTCGCCTGAGGTGCAACTTCAACGAGATCAAGATCGGACTCGGCAGCCAAACGCAGGGCGTCCTCAATACGGACGATTCCTACCTGTTCACCTGCAGGGCCGACCAGCCGCACCTCGGGGACGCGGATACGCTCATTGATTCTTGGCTCGCTAATGTTAAAGCTCCTGTGATTGTTGTGGGTATTCCACCGGCAAAATAGAGAAGGCCCCCAATTGCCGGAGCAATCGAAGGCCTCGAAGATCGGATGTGCAGTCCTCCGCGGAGGTTGCACGCATCATCCCCGCCTAAAGCTGGGTGACGCCCGACCAGGTACCCGGCAACCTTGCTTCCCAGGAAGTGATTCCTGCGGGAAAACGGCTGACGCGGGTGGGAGAGGACTCCGCTTGCAAACTGGGTGCCATTCTATAGAAAAAAACCCGCCCAGCGCATCCCAGCGCCGGTGGGGATCATCCATAACAAATAACGACATCCAGTCGGTCTGTGACAAGCTTACCAGTATGAGCACCCCAGACAGTAATTCACACGTTTACCAGGCTGCCGACGACCGGGGAGACGTCGCCCAGCAAATCCGCGATATCTCCGAGGTACCGGCCATCGAGGTCATCACCACCGCGGCAGTCCACCTCATGAGCGCAGCAGCTGTGAAGCTTGGCCTCGCCGCTGAGGACAACGCCGAGGAACTCAAGGACCTGGACGAGGCCCGGAAGCTCATCACCGCCCTCGCCGGGCTGGTCACCGCAGCCGCCCCCGAAATCGGATCCCAGCACGCCGGGCCCTTGCGCGATGGCCTGCGTTCACTGCAGCTGGCATTCCGTGAGGAGTCGATCATCCCTGATGCTCCGGGCAAGGGTCCGGGCGAGAAGTACACCGGCGCGGTCAACTGACCGGGACAAAGCAAACCCCCTGTCCCCCAAAATAACGACGGCGGCGGCCGGACCATGGCGGTCCGCCCGCCGCCGTTATGTCCCCCGCCGTGTCAGGATTCGGCACGGCTGCGGCGCCGCTGCTGCAGCAGCAGTCCGACCAGGCACAGCGCAACGCCCGCAACACCGACGGATACAAATCCGCCGGAGGATCCCATGCCGTCGATAAAGACTCCCGCGAGCGGCGCCCCGAGTGCCACGCCGCCGGTCAGGGCGGAGCCGTACCAGCCCATCGCCTCACCGCGGCGCTCCTCAGAGACCAGGTCCGCCACCTTCTCCGACGCGGCCGACAACACCGGCGCGCACAGCAGGCCGGGCAGGATCGAGGCGAACGCCAGCGTCCAGGTATCGTGCGCGAAGCCCATCGGTATGGTCAGCGCAGCCATTCCCAGGAGCAGGACGTTCGGAGACACCGGGCGGTGCATCGCTCCGTAAATGAGGCCACCGATCACGGACGCCGCACACCAAAACAGGAAAACTATGCCAATTTCGCCCTGGTGCCCGCCTGTTTCCAGGGCGGCGACAATGCCGACGTCGGTGCCGCTGAGCACCATGCCGGAGCCCGCCGCAACCGCGAAGACAGCCGCGACGGCGGCCGTGAACCACGCGAAGTTGTGGGCCACCCTGCCGCGGAAACCGGGGCCGCCACGGGCTCCCGCGGGCGCAAGTTCCGCCGCCGCCTCCTGGAGGTGCGCCGGGGCGGCGGCCACCACAGCCAGTTCCGCCGCGTGGCGCTGGTCCCCCCACTCAACGGACTGCGCGGCGCTGCGGGTGGGCGGGTTGAACCACATCAGGAAAAGCCCTGCCAGGGAAGTGGACACCCCCACGATGGTCAGCCCCAGGACCGAGAAGCCGCTGGTGGCAACCACGGCACCGGCGGCCGGGCCGATCATGAACACCATTTCAGTGGTGATGGCGTCCAGGGCAAAGGCGGTGCGCCGCTGATCCCCGTCCGCGAGGACCCCCAGGGACTGGCGGACCACACTGAAGATCGGCAGGGTCAGCAGGCCCCCGATGAAGACCAGCGGCAACAGCCATTCGTAGGTCACATGCGGCACCGCTGACCAGATGACTGTTTCGGACACCACCGACGGGATGAGGGCCCTGCGCAGGCCAACCGTGTCCACGCGCCGGCCGCGCCACGGCGCACCCAGTGCGATGCCGATGGTCATGACGGCGGCGGCCGCTCCGGCGGCCGCATAACCCTTGTCCAGGGTCAGGACGATGTGCAGGGTGAGCAGGACGCCGGCCGCGGAGTGCGGGATGCGGGCAACCATGCCCACCAGCAGCAGCCGCCGGATGGGGCGGACGGCGAGCAGCTCCCGGTACAGAGCGAAATTCACGAAAAAATCCTTCGGTCTGCCGCGGCAGTCCGAGGGGTCTCCCCGCTGACCGTCAGCTATTGAACAGCGCGCCTTAACTTGATTTCGATCGAGTCAACGCGCTCCCCAAACAATACATTCCTGGACCACGCGGACTGGAGCCCTGCGACGAGCTCCTGCACCGCGGCGGCGTCGAGGCCGTCCTGGAGGTAGAGCACCACCTGAAGTTCGGGCCCCGCACCGCCGCCGGGCAGCGTCTCGCCGGTCCCCGTCGTGGAAGCGACGCCGGCGCCCGGGAGGAGACCGATGTTCCTGACGGCGGGGAACCCGGCCGCAGCTTGGGCTATGGCGCCGGCAACTTCCCCGTCCAGGTAGGACGGCACCCAGGTGCGCTGCTGCGCCAGTGCCCACACGGCGGGCCGCCGCACCACGAAGGTGACCTCGGAGCCTGGGTCAAGCACCAGAAGTTCGGCCTGTTCCGACACGGCGGAGAGGGCAGCCCTCGCGGCGTAGACAGCCACGGGCCGGGCCTCGGGATGCCAGCCGGCCAGCGCCTGGGCAGATGTAAAGGCAGGCATGGCGGTCCTGCCGTCGGCTGCCTTCAGCATCACCAGGGCCATGTCCGCCTGCTTGTCCGATGTCAGGCCGTCCGCGCCTTCGGCTTCTTCGGCCAGCTGCGCGATGATGGGAATGAACACCCTGGCGGTGGCCAGCGAGGCGATGACTGCTGCTTCATCGCCGCTTCCGTCCCGGAGCGCCGCGACCGCGGCGAGGTATCCGGCGTCGGCCGTGCCGTCGTCGTCCTCGAAGTTGTGGATCCTGGCGTCGTCCCCGGTGAGGCTGCGGCCTTCCCAGGGCCGGCCCGCCGAGTCTGTGGGTCCGCCGGCCCCGGCGAGGGCTGCGGCGATGTGGCCGGGCAGGTGGCGCGGCGGCCGTCCGGCAGTGCCGGAATCGCTGCCAGGGGCACTGTCGTGGCCGGGTGCGCTGCCGTTCGTGTCCATCCCGTCAGGGTGTCCGGCGGGCTTTAGCGGCGGCCGGCGACGTCGAGGGCCTCCGGCAGGGTGAAGGCGCCGGCGTAGAGCGCCTTGCCCACGATGGCGCCTTCGACGCCCAACGGCACGAGGGAGCGGAGCACCTTGAGGTCATCGAGGCTGGAGATGCCGCCGGAGGCCACCACGGGCTTTCCGGTCTTCTCCACCATCTGTCGCAAAAGTTCTACGTTGGGCCCCTGGAGGGTGCCGTCCTTGGTGACATCCGTCACCACGTACCGGGCGCAGCCGGCGTCTTCCAGGCGGCCAAGAACCTCCCAGAGGTCACCGCCCTCCTTGGTCCAGCCGCGGCCGGCCAGCGTGGTTCCGCGGACGTCGAGGCCGACGGCGATCCTGTCGCCAAAGCGTTCGATGGCTCGCGCCGTCCACTCCGGGTTTTCCAGTGCCGCCGTTCCCAGGTTGACCCGTGACACGCCGAGATCCAGGGCAGCTTCGAGGGATTCATCGTCCCGCAGTCCGCCCGAGAGCTCGACCTTGATGTCCAGCCGGCCCACCACTTCGCGGAGCAGTCCCGCGTTGGAGCCGCGGCCGAACGCAGCATCCAGGTCCACCAGGTGCACCCATTCGGCGCCTTGCTGCTGCCAGTTGAGTGCGGCTTCCAGCGGAGTGCCGTAGCTGGTTTCGCTGCCGGCTTCGCCCTGGACCAGCCGGACGGCCTGGCCGTTGACGACGTCGACGGCGGGCAGCAGTTCAAGAACCGGCAGATCGTTTGCGGTGGTCATCTCAAAATCCTCAGGTAGTTGTGCGGCTGGTGACAGCCGGGAGTGGGAGCGGGACTAGCTTCCGGGGAAGGTCAGCAAGGCCGCGGCCAGCAGGGACATTCCGGCCAGGACGTAGAAGCCTATCTGGGTCCAGAGCGGCCTGTCCTGCTGCCTGAACGACAGCGCGCCGCCCACCAGGAGGCCGGCGAGCCCCATCAGGACAATAGACCACATCTAGGCGTTGCCGTCCGCGGGCGCCGGCTTCCGCAGGGCATCCACCCAGTTGCGCAGGAGGCGGGCTCCGGCATCGCCGGACTTTTCCGGGTGGAACTGTGTTGCGCAGAGCGGGCCGTTCTCCACGGCAGCGATGAACGGTGCACCGTGTTCGGACCACGTGACCTTGGGCGGAGCCATGCGCGGCTGCACGACGTCGAAGTTCCATTCCTGGACGCCGTAGGAGTGCACAAAGTAGAAACGCTGGTCTTCCACGCCTTCGAAAAGCTTGGACCCTTCAGGAACCTTGACCGTGTTCCAGCCCATGTGCGGCACCACCTCTGCCGGGAGCAGCTCCACTTTGCCGGGCCACTCCCCCATGCCCTCGGCCTCGGTGCCGTGTTCCACGCCGGCCTCAAACAGGACCTGCAGGCCTACGCAGATGCCAAGTACGGGACGCCCGCCGGCTACCCGCCGGCCGATGAGGCGGATGCCGTCCACGGCCTTCAGTTCGCGCATGACCGTTTCGAAGGCGCCCACGCCGGGAACCACCAGGCCGTCGGCGTTCAGGACGTCCTCGGGCCTGGAGCTGAGGATGACTTCAGCGCCGGCGCGTTCGAGGGCGCGCACAGCGGAGCGGACGTTACCGGATCCATAGTCGAGCACCGTGACGGTGGGCTTGCCTTCGGGCGATTCCGGCTTCTTCAGGGCAGCTGGGTCAATCACGGCGCCGTCGCGGAGGATCTGGCCGCTCACAGGGCACCCTTGGTGGACGGGATTCCTTCAACCCGGGGGTCGGGCTCGACGGCGAAGCGCAATGCGCGGGCGAATGCCTTGAACTGTGCCTCGACAATGTGGTGCGGGTCCCGGCCTGCTATGACGTTCATGTGCAGGCAGATGCCCGCGTGCAGCGTGATTGCCTCAAAGACGTGCCGTGTCAGCGACCCGGTGAAGTGCCCGCCGATCAGGTGGTACTCCTGCCCGGCCGGTTCTCCGCCGTGGACGAGGTAGGGGCGGCCGGAGACGTCCACAACGGCGTGCGCCAGGGCTTCATCCAGCGGCACAGTGGCTTCGCCGAAGCGCCGGATGCCTGCCTTGTTGCCGAGGGCGGTGCGCAGGACTTCCCCGAACGTGATGGCAACGTCCTCCACGGTGTGGTGGACGTCGATGTGGGTGTCTCCGGTGGCTTTAACCGTCATGTCGATGAGCGAGTGCTTGCACAGCGCCGTGAGCATGTGGTCATAGAACGGGACTGAGGTGTCGATGTTCGAGACACCGGTTCCGTCGAGATTGATCTCCACGAGCACTGACGATTCGCTGGTGGCACGCTCCATGCGTGCGGTGCGCGTCGCGGCAGTGCTGGATCCGGTGGAACTCATGGTCATATGTCCTTTGCGGAGAAGGAGTGATTGCCGGCGCGCAGGGCGCGGCTAACTCAAGTTTAGGCGGGCAGCTTGGCCTGGCTGGCCAGGATGGCTTCCAGGGACGTGAGGAAGGCAGTGGTTTCGGTCTCAGTCCCGGCGGTCACACGGAGGTGTCCGGGAATTCCGACGTCCCTGATCAGCACGCCGGCGTCCAGCAGCTGCTGCCAGACGTCGTGGGGCCGGTCCAGTCCGCCGAAGAAGACGTAGTTGGAGTCCGAAGCGGCGGGCTTGAGGCCCATCCGTGTGAGCTCTGAGACGATGCGGTCCCGCTGTCTTTTGATGTCCTCAACGTCGGCCATCAGCGCCTCGCGGTGCTGAAGGGCTGCCAGGGCCGTGGCCTGGGTTACGGCGGACAAGTGGTACGGAAGCCGGACCAGGCGCAGGGCGTCCGTGACCTCGGGGGCAGCAGCCATGTAGCCGAGCCGCGCACCGGCCAGGGCGAATGCCTTGCTCATGGTCCGGGAGACAATCAGGCGCTCCCGACCCGGAAGGAGGGTCAACGCACTGGGCGTGCCGTCGTGGGCGAATTCGTGGTACGCCTCATCCACGATCACGATGGTCTGGCTGGCCTCGCCGGCCGCGTACACGGCCTCCACCACATCCAGCCCCAGCCCGGTCCCGGTGGGGTTGTTGGGTGAGCACAGGAACACGATGTTCGGCTGCAGCTCCTTCACCTGGAGGGCTGCCGATTCCGCGCTGAGGCCATAGTCTTCAGCGCGCTGGCCCACCAGGTAGCCGGTGTCTGTGCCGCTGGCCAGCAGGGGGTACATGGAGTACGTGGGAGGGAAGCCAAGGGCGGTCCGGCCCGGCCCGCCAAAGGCCTGGAGGATCTGCTGGAGCACTTCATTGGAGCCGTTGGCTGCCCAGATGTTGGTTGCGTCAAGACCGTGGCCGAGGTATTCGGCCAGCGCCCCCCGGAGTTCGGAGAACTCACGGTCCGGGTAGCGGTTCAGGCCGGCCGCGGCCTCGGTGACTGCCGCGCTGATTGCCGCCCGCACGTCCGCAGGAACGCCGTGGGTGTTCTCGTTGACGTTCAGCAGGATGGGAACATCCAGCTGCGGAGCCCCGTACGGGGTCAGGCCACGGAGGTTGGTGCGGAGGGGAAGGCGGTTCAGACGCTCTAGCTGGTCATTCACCTGAACAGTTTAGTGCCGAAGGGTGGAGCCCGAAAATGTGACGGTTGCCGGCCGCATCACTTCACAGGCACAAACAGCTGCTGGCCGGGCAGGACAGTGCCTGCACTGAGGTTGTTGAGCTGGACGATGTCCGCGATCACGTCGCGGGGATCCCGCTCCGGCGCAACAGCGGCTGCGATCCCCCAAAGCGATTCACCGGGCTGCACCGTGACGGAGACCGTGGGCGTCAGCGCCAGGTCCGCCGCGGAGTCGGCCGCCTTGGCGGGGGCGTTGAGGAATCCGGCCAGCAGGAACAGCAGCGCCGCGAACAGGATCAGCGGAATGCCGATCAGGACAACGCGGCCGCGTCGCGTCAGGCGAAGTGGAGGCAGGGATTCCTTGCGGGAGTGAACCTCCGGAACTGACGTGAGCTGCTGCACCGAGACGAACTGCGGACGGGAGTCCTGTGATGCTGAAAAAGCTGACATGAAATGAGCCCTCCTGGACCATGCTGTGCTGCCCGGAGTGTCCTGCCGCCTGCCCGCCGGAGCGGACGGTCCCGGAGTATTCGAATATTCGAATACTCCGGGGAACGAATAGAACACATGTTCGAACTTTGCTGCTTCTGTTTTAGCACTTATCAACGAACATTGTCGAGACTCGCTAGAACAAATGTTTGAAAAAGCGATGTTGCTGGCCTACGTTGGAATCAAAGATCAACCCCTGAAGCACAACCACCTCTGTAGTTGATCAGCAGGGTCTGACAATCCACGCCGGAGGCTCCCGGCACCCGGGGTCTGGAGGCCCCGGGGCAACGGAAAGGCATTGGCTAACATGGCAGCACCAGCCGCCGGCGGCAGGGCGACCCAGCGGGGTCAGCAGCCCCAGAGGACCCCCAAAGGGCTGACTGCCCGCCAAAAGAAGATCCTGGAAACCATCCAGCGTTCAGTCAATGACAACGGGTATCCCCCCTCCATGCGCGAGATCGGCGACACCGTTGGCCTGGCCAGCCTCTCAAGCGTCACGCACCAGCTCTCGCAGCTGGAGAAACTGGGGTACCTGCGCCGGGACCCCAAGCGGCCGCGGGCCATGGAGGTCCTGATGCCGCTCACCCTTGACGGCGGGACGGCCAAGGCCGCAGGGTCAGCCGCACCGGCAGCCCTGCGGGGCATCAGCGGGGGTAAAGCGACCGAGCTCCCCACTGCCATGGACACGGCCATGGTTCCCCTGGTAGGCCGGATCGCGGCCGGCGGCCCGATCCTCGCGGACCAGGTTGTGGAAGACGTCATGCCGCTCCCCCGACAGTTGGTGGGGCAGGGCGAGCTCTTTATGCTCAAGGTGGCCGGAGACTCCATGGTGGACGCGGCAATCTGCGATGGCGACTGGGTGGTGGTGCGGCGGCAAGCCGACGCCGTCAACGGGGACATAGTTGCGGCCCTTCTCGACGACGAGGCAACCGTCAAGACATTCCGCCAGCGGGACGGCCACACGTGGCTGCTGCCACAGAACACGCAATACGAACCCATCCTTGGCGATCACGCCACCATCATGGGCAAGGTCGTTTCGGTCCTGCGCTCCCTGTAGCCACCGTCTTCTGCAGCAAACCGGATCAGTTGGGCCGCCCCGAGGGGCGGCCCAACTGATCCGGTTTGTTAACTCAGGTGTGCTCCTTGGCGAGCCGTTCCAGCGCCGCAAAGGCGATCTTCCGGTCCGTGGTGGGCCAGAACGGAGGCAAGGCGCCACGGAGGAACCCGGCGTAACGCTCGGTGGCCAGCCGTGAATCAAGCACGGCCACCACGCCCTTGTCGCCCGTGGACCGGATCAGCCGGCCGGCCCCCTGCGCCAACCGGATGGCTGCGTGGGTGGCGGAGACCGACATAAAACCATTGCCGCCGGCCTGGGCCACGGCCCGGGAGCGGGCCGTCATGAGGGGGTCGTCGGGCCGCGGGAACGGGATGCGGTCAATCACCACGAGGCGGCAGGAGCCGCCGGGCACGTCCACGCCCTGCCACAGGGACATGGTCCCGAACAGGCAGGTATCGGGCTCGTCGGCGAACTGCTTGACGAGGGCTGTCATAGTGGAGTCGCCCTGGCAGAGGATGCTGAGCCCCAGCCGGGGCCGCAAGGCATCCGCTGCCTCTTCAGCGGCACGGCGCGAGGAGAACAGGCACAGGGCACCGCCGCCGGAAGCCCTGATGAGTGATTCGAGCTCTTCCAGTGCCTCCGGTGAGACACCGCGGCCTGGCTTGGGCAGGTGCCCTGCGACGTACAGGATGCCCTGCTTCGGATAGTCAAAAGGGGAACCGACGTCAACGCCGGTCCAGCTCGGGGCGCCCTGGCCAACCAGTCCCAGTCCGCCGGCGGCCGGCTCAAACGCCGAACCGATGGCCAGGGTGGCCGAGGTCAGCACCACCGTGTGGCCCTCGAAAAGCCCCTCCCGGAGCCTTCCTGCGACGCTGAGCGGCGCGATGTTGATCAGCGCCGGCGAGGAGTCGTCCGGCTGTGCGTAGCCCTGCTGGGGATCGAAGGTGCTGGCGCGGGAGAACCACACCACTTCGCGGTTTTCCCGGGCAGCGATGAGCCGTTCACAGAGTTCCAGGATGAGCATCAGGCGGGAACGGGCGAGCTGCCGCCCGCCGTCGGCCGTTTGGCTGCTGTCCCCCTTGGAGTCGGACAGGGCGGCCCGGCAGGCGTCCCGCAGTTGGTCAATGCAGTCCAGCTGTTCGTCATTGAGTCCGTTGGGAAGGAGCCCGTTGGGCACTCCGGCCAGGGCGAGTTCCAGGTTCGCGGCCGCGGCGTTGAGGGCGTCCACGGTGATGGCCGTGTGCTTCCGCGCTCCGGCGGCCGCGGCGTGGACCATGGCCACGGACAGCTGACCGGACACCGCACCGGTCACCCGGTCCTGCAGTTCGTGGGCCTCATCCACCACCACGACGTCGTATTCGGGCAGCACAGCAAGTCCCTCAAAGGCACTGACGGCGAGCATGGCGTGGTTCGTCACCACAACGTCGGCGTCCGCCGCGTCCTGGCGGGCCAGCTCGCTGAAGCATTCTGCGGCCATCGGACACTTCTGCGCCCCCAGGCACTCCATCGAGGTCACCGAGACCTGGCGCCAGGCACGGTCCGTGACGCCGGGAAGGAGCTCGTCACGGTCCCCGGTGGTGGTTTTCTGCGCCCATTCGCGCAGGCGCACCACTTCCTTGCCCAGCTGCGACGACGGTCCCCCCAGCGCGGCGGCGAAGTGCGGGACGCTGGTGTCCTCGCCGAGGGAAAACAGCTGGCCCTCAGCGGGTTCCTCCGAGGGAAACCCGCCTTCGAGCTTGTGCCGGCACACGTAGTTGGAGCGGCCCTTGACCAGGGCCACCTTGACGGGACGGTCCAGGGCCGGCGTGATCGTCTTCAGCAGGCGCGGCAGGTCCCGGCCCACGATCTGGGTCTGCAGGGCCAGTGTTGCCGTGGACACCAGGGTGGGTTTGTTGCTCACGAGCGAGTGGGCAATGAGCGGAATCAGGTACGCCAGGGACTTACCCGTACCCGTGCCGGCCTGGACCAGCAGGTGGTCACCGGTTTCGATGGCACGGGCCACCTGCCTGGCCATCTCATGCTGGCCGCTGCGGCTCTGTCCGCCCATCCCGGCCACGGCACGGTCAAGCAGTTCAATCACGAACTGCTCGCCGGCCGTGCCCGAGGGGCCGCCTGCCACCGGTTCAGCCATTGCTGACGAATGATTCCAGGTCAGCCGCGAGGCCTTCCCGGACCATCACCACTGCCCGTGTTCCGTCCTCGCCGTGGTCAAGGCTCAGGATTTCGGCGTCGGTGTCGTGCAGCTTGCTGATGACGTCGCCCCGGTTGTACGGAATGAGGAGCTCAAGCTTGACGCTGGGCCGCGGGATGGAGCTGCTGATTTCGCGCAGCAGCTCGGCGATTCCCTCGCCGGTCCGGGCCGACACCACCACATGGCGGGGTTCGCGCTGCTTGAGGCGCTCCACCACGAACGGATCCGCGGCGTCGGCCTTGTTCAGGACGATGATTTCCGGCACTTTGCGGGCATCCACCTCGCTGAACACCTTGCGGACTGCGGCGATTTGTCCTTCTGGGTCCGGGTGGGAAACGTCCACCACGTGCAGGATCAGGTCCGCGTCCGCCACCTCCTCCAGCGTGGAGCGGAAAGCCTCCACCAGCTGGGTGGGAAGGGAGCGCACAAAGCCCACGGTGTCGGCCAGGGTGTAGCCCAGGCCATCCGCGGTCTCCGCCTTGCGGACTGTGGGGTCCAGCGTGGCGAACAGTGCATTTTCCACTAGAACGCCGGCGTCCGTCAGCCGGTTCAGCAATGACGATTTCCCGGCGTTGGTGTACCCGGCGATAGCAACGGACGGCACGGAATTACGACGGCGGTTGGCCCGTTTGGTTTCCCGGGCGGGCTTCATCGCGGCGATCTCGCGCCGCAGCTTGGCCATGCGGGTCCGGATCCGGCGGCGGTCCAGTTCGATCTTCGTCTCACCGGGACCGCGGGAACCCATGCCGGCGCCGGCGCCGCCCACCTGGCCACCGGCCTGGCGGGACATGGATTCGCCCCAGCCGCGCAGGCGCGGCAGCAGGTATTCGAGCTGGGCCAGTTCCACCTGGGCCTTGCCTTCGCGGCTCTTGGCATGTTGGGCGAAGATGTCCAGGATCAGGGCAGTACGGTCAATGACCTTGACCTTGACGATGTCCTCCAGGCCGCGCCGCTGCGAGGGCGCCAGTTCGGCGTCCACCACCACGGTGTCCGCGCCGGTGGACATCACGATTTCCTTGAGTTCCAGGGCCTTGCCGGACCCGAGGAAGGTTCCGGGGTCTGGTTTTGCCCGCCGCTGGACCATGCCGTCCAGGACTTCCGAACCGGCGGTTTCGGCCAATGCGGCGAGTTCACGCAGCGAGTTCTCGGCGTCGGCGAGCGTTCCTTCGGCCCACAGGCCGGCCAGAACCACGCGCTCCAGCCGCAGCTGCCGGTATTCGACTTCGGTGACGTCTTCGAGTTCCGTCGACAGCCCGGCCGTGCGGCGGAGCGCCCGGCGTTCTTCGAGGTCCTGCTGGTCGCCGTCGTAGGCGCTGTGTTCTTCGTCGAGGCGGGAAATCGCCTGGGCTTTGCCGAACACCGCCCTGCCCTCGCCCTCAGCGGCGGGGCTTCGCTTTGCCGGAACATCCTTGGAGAGAATCCGGTCGATGACAGCTTGGATTTCCTCCGGGCTCATATCCTGGGCTGCTGGATCGGATCCGGTGTTGGGCTGGCTGGTCATGGTCTCCTTTGAAGATTCGGCATTTCCAGAATAGTGCCGATTGCTGGTGAGTGGGGACGTATTCGCGCTGGGCTGACGGCTGGCGGTCATCCTGGC
>DATFAE010000137.1:0-12534 GCA_035254945.1 Arthrobacter sp.
GCGTCCGGGCAACAACCCGTTCGCAACCTCGCAGGGCATGCCCCGCCCGGGTGGAAGCCGTACCGACGGCGACCGTCCCGGTGGTCCGCGTCCCGCTGCAGGTGCCGGTGGTCCCCGTCCCGGTGGTCCGCGTCCCGCACCTGGTGCGGGCGGTCCCCGTCCCGCAGCAGGTGCCGGCGGCCCGCGCCCGGGTGCACCGCGCCCCGGTGGCGCCGGTGGAAACCGTCCCACTCCGGGCATGATGCCCAACCGCACTGAGCGTCCAGCACCCGCAGGTGCAGGCCGTCCCGGTGCCGGCGGCCGTGGTCCCGGACGTCCGGGCGGCGCTCCGGGTACCGGTGGTCCCGGTGCCGGTGGCGGCGCTCCGGCCGGCGGTGGCTTCGGCAAGGGTGGCCGCGGTCGCGGCGGCACCCAGGGTGCCTTCGGCAAGGGCGGTGCTGGCCGCGGCAAGCAGCGCAAGTCGAAGCGTGCCAAGCGCCAGGAACTCGAGCAGATGAGTGCTCCGTCGCTGGGCGGCGTCAGCGTCCCCCGTGGCGACGGCAGCACCGTGATCCGGCTCCGCCGCGGTTCGTCCATTACGGACTTTGCCGACAAGATCGAGGCAAACCCCGCAGCACTGGTCACCGTCCTGTTCCACCTCGGCGAAATGGCCACGGCCACGCAGTCGCTGGATGAGGAAACCTTCGCGCTGCTCGGCGAGGAGCTTGGCTACAAGCTCCAGGTCGTCTCACCGGAGGACGAGGAGCGCGAGCTGCTCTCCACCTTCGACATCGACTTCGAAGCAGAGCTCGAAGCCGAAGGCGACGAAGACCTTGAGGCACGTCCTCCTGTTGTCACCGTCATGGGCCACGTTGACCACGGTAAGACCCGCCTGCTTGACGCCATCCGCAAGTCCGACGTCATGGCCGGCGAGCACGGCGGCATCACGCAGCACATCGGTGCCTACCAGGTTACGCACAACCACGAAGGCACCGATCGCAAGATCACCTTCATCGATACCCCGGGCCACGAGGCGTTCACCGCCATGCGTGCCCGTGGTGCGAAGGTGACCGACATCGCCATCCTGGTGGTCGCAGCGGACGACGGCGTGATGCCGCAGACCGTTGAGGCGCTCAACCACGCGCAGGCAGCCAATGTGCCGATCGTGGTGGCCGTGAACAAGATCGACAAGGAAGGCGCCAACCCGGACAAGGTCCGCGGCCAGCTGACCGAGTACGGCCTGGTTCCCGAAGAGTACGGTGGCGACACCATGTTCGTTGAGGTTTCTGCCCGCCAGAACCTTAACATCGACGAGCTGCTCGAGGCCGTCCTGCTCACCGCAGACGCCGCCCTGGACATGCGCGCCAACCCGAACAAGGACGCCCGCGGCATCGCGATCGAAGCCAACCTGGATAAGGGCCGCGGTTCCGTGGCCACCGTCCTGGTGCAGTCCGGTTCACTGCGTGTCGGTGACACGATCGTGGCCGGTACGGCCCACGGCCGCGTCCGCGCCATGTTCGACGACGACGGCAGTGCCCTGACCGAGGCCGGCCCGTCCCGCCCCGTGCAGGTGCTGGGTCTGTCCAACGTGCCTCGCGCCGGTGACACCTTCTTTGTGACTGCTGACGAGCGTACTGCCCGCCAGATCGCCGAAAAGCGTGAAGCAGCCGACCGCAACGCCGCCCTGGCCAAGCGCCGCAAGCGCATCAGCCTGGAAGACTTCGACCAGGCCGTGGCCGATGGCAAGATCGACACCCTCAACCTCATCCTCAAGGGTGACGTGTCCGGTGCCGTGGAAGCCCTGGAAGACGCACTGCTCAAGATCGACGTCGGCGAAGGCGTGCAGCTGCGCGTCATCCACCGCGGCGTTGGTGCCATCACGCAGAACGACGTCAACCTGGCGACGGTCGACAGTGCCGTCATCATCGGCTTCAACGTCAAGCCTGCCGAGCGTGTTGCCGAACTGGCAGACCGCGAAGGCGTGGACATGCGCTTCTACTCCGTCATCTACGCAGCAATCGATGACATCGAGATGGCCCTCAAGGGCATGCTCAAGCCGGAGTACGAAGAGGTCCAGCTGGGCACCGCCGAGGTCCGCGAAGTGTTCCGTTCCTCCAAGTTCGGCAACATCGCAGGTTCCATCGTCCGCTCGGGTGTTATCCGACGCAACACGAAGGCACGCATCAGCCGCGACGGCAAGATCATCGGCGACAACCTCACCGTTGAGACGCTCAAGCGCTTCAAGGACGACGCCACCGAGGTCCGCACGGACTTTGAGTGTGGTATCGGTCTTGGTTCGTACAACGACATCAACGAAGGTGACATCATCGAGACCTTCGAGATGCGCGAGAAGCCGCGCGTCTAAGGCAGGGAAGCACTACTGCGGGGAGCCTCCGAGTTTTGGGGGCGCCCCGCCCCTACGCTGGGCGGCACGGGATCTGCGATCCTGTGCCGCCCAGCTCCGGTAGGCCCGATGCCACTCCCGGGCGCCCCCAAAACTCTCCGGCATCGTCGTAAACTCACCATTGGCGCGCGGCACCTCAGGCACACCAGCTGCCCAACTGCCGCACCGCCGTCGTACATCCAAATTTTTAGGAGTTGTTCATGGCTGATCCCGCACGGGCTGCCAAGTTGGCGCAGCGGATTAAAGTTGTTGTTGCCGAGGCCCTGGGCCGGAAGGTGAAGGATCCCCGGCTTGAAGGCATCACTATTACCGATGCCCGGGTGACCAATGACCTGCAGCACGCCACCATTTACTACACCGTGTTTGGTGACCAGGCTGTCCAGGCGGATGCTGCCAAGGGGCTGGAGAAAGCCAAGGGCGTGCTCCGCCAGGAGGTGGGGCGCAACGTGACCGTCCGCCTGACGCCGACGCTCGAATTCGTGGCCGACCAGATTCCTGTGGTTGCCTCCAACCTCGAGGAGCTGCTGCGCGAAGCCAAGAAGCGCGACGCCGAGGTTGCCGCCCTGGCTGAGAAGGCCAAGCATGCCGGCGACGCCGACCCCTACAAGCGTGACGTGCCCGCCGACGTGGACATCGACGAGGACGACTTCGACGAAGAGGACCTTGACCTCACCGACGACGACGAGCTCGACGAAGACGGCAACAAGTAACCGTCTGTCCACACATTGTGGCTCACAGGAAGGCCCGGACTGCCCTGCAGTCCGGGCCTTCCTTCGCCTGCCGGGCTAGGATCGAGCTATGACCCAGGCGAGCGACAACCACGATGCCACCCGATACTTGGAACAGGCCATTGAGCTGGCCGTGAAGAACGTCGCCGACGGGGGTGGCCCCTTCGCGGCCCTGGTGGTAACAGCGGACGGACGCATCCACGAAGGCATCAACCGCGTTACCCGGGACAATGACCCCACGGCACACGCGGAAGTCGTTGCCATCCGAACCGCGGCCGCGGCCACCACCAACTTTGACCTGCACGGCGCGGTGCTCTACACCAGCTGCGAGCCCTGCCCGCTCTGCCTGGCCGCCGCGTTGTGGGCGAGGATCGACCGCGTCTACTATGCGGCCGACCGCCACGGTGCGGAGGCCGCCGGCTTTGACGACGCCGTCTTCTATGACTACTTCAACGGCACCCGCCCGGACCTGCTGCCGGTCGCCCATGCCGCCCTCCCGACGTCGGACGCGCCGTTCGACGCGTGGCGCAGCAACCCGGACCGCACAGAATACTGATCCAGAGACCCACCGGAGGCACCATGGAACCAACGCTGATCACGTGCCCCAACTGCGGCAAGACCAACAGGGTCCCCGCCGCTGCTGCGGGCCACCCGCGCTGCGGGAACTGCCGGCTGGACCTGCCCTGGATCGTTGACGCCGGCGATGGGGACTTCGCCCTGGTGGCGGAACAGTCCCCGGTTCCCGCGCTCATCGATTTCTGGGCTGACTGGTGCGGTCCCTGCCGGATGGTGAGCCCCGTGCTGGACAAACTGGCAAGGGAAAGGGCCGGCCGGATCAAGCTCGTCAAGGTGGACGTTGACCGGTCTCCGCAGCTCTCCCGCCGGTTCGACGTGCAGGCAATCCCCACGCTCATGGTCATCGTTGGCGGAAAAGTTGTGGCCAGGCAGGCGGGCGCCGCACCCGCGCAGGCCCTGCGTTCCTGGCTGGATGCGGCGCTGGCAGGACACCGCGGCTAAGTGATCCGGGCCGGTCCCGCCCTGTCCGGGAGCCGCCCGACACCCTCCACCAGCTCGTCCCGGCCGCCGCACAGAGCGATCCGCACCCAGCCCTCGCCGATCGAGCCGAAGGCGGTTCCCGGTGCCAGCGCCACGCCCGAGCTGGCCAGGAACCGTCGGGCCCAGCCGCGGACGTCACCGTCGCTCACGTGGGAGACGTCCGCCCACAGATAGAAGGCCCCCTGCGCGGTCAGGTACGGGATGCCCTTGGCGTCGAGCACTGCTGAGGCCGCATCTCGGTTGGCCCGGTAGTGGCCGTGGGCGTGCCGGACGTAGTCCTGCGGACCTGTGAGTGCCGCGAGCGCGGCGTATTGCGACGGCGACGCAACGCAGGAGACGATCGCTTCCATCACGTTGTTCATCTTCTGCTCCAGCCCGGGTGGGCAGACCAGCGCCCCGATCCGCAGGCCGGTCAGGCCGTAAGTCTTGGACAGCGTCAGTGAGGTGAAGACGCGTGCCTCACCGGGGACGTCGCTGTCGAAACGTGCCGCGCTGACGTGCGGCACGTCGTACGTGAAGGCCTCATAGCATTCGTCGGAAATGATCCAGAGGTCGTGCCTGCGCGCGAGTTCCACAAGCTGCCGGGTCAACTCCCCGCCGAGGACCGAGCCCAGCGGATTGGAGGGCGAATTCAGGATGAGCACCCGGGTCCGGTCTGTGATCAGGGCCTCGATGTCCTGGATCCGGGGCTGGAAGTCCTGCTCCGGGTACAGCGGGTAACCCACGGGCACGGCGTTGAGGAGCCGGCTGGTCATGGCGAACGTGGGGTAGCCGGGATTCGGGATCAGGACCTCATCGCCGGGGGCGAGCAGGAGGCTCATGGCAAAGTGCAGGCCCTGCTGCGCGCCGTCCACCACGTAGACCCGCTCGGCGCCGATATTCCGGCTGATGCCCGCGCCTTCGCTGAACCTGGCGGCAAACGCCTCGCGCAGCGCCGGAATGCCGGCGTTGGGCGTGTAGTTGGTCTCGTCCCTGTCCAGGCAGGCCATGCCGGCCTCCAGGATATGGCGGGGGAGTGCGAAGCCCGGCTCACCGATGCTCAGGACGATGGCCCCGGGCGTCCGCCAGGCGGCCTCGGTGATTTCGCGGATCTGGTTGACGGGGACGTCACGCGCGTGCGCGGCAAGCTCAGGCATGGATGCCATCCTAGCTGTGGCCCGGGTGAGCGGGCGGGCCTGGGCAGTGGGCAGGGGCCGCGGTCAGCGCCGATATACTGGGAGGCGTGCTTTCTGGACTGGTGATAGTGGACAAACCGCAGGGATGGACCAGCCATGATGTGGTTGGTCGGATGCGGCGCATCGCAGGAACCCGGAAAGTGGGCCACGCCGGGACCCTGGACCCTATGGCCACGGGCGTCCTGGTAGTCGGCATCAACAAGGCCACACGCCTCCTCACCTACATCGTGGGCACCTCCAAGACGTACACGGCCACCATCCGGCTGGGCCAGTCAACCATCACCGACGACGCCGAAGGTGACGTCGTTGCCTCCATCAGCGCTGCCGCCGTCACCGATGAAGCGATTCACGACGGCGTCGCAGCCCTGACGGGACTGATCCAGCAGGTGCCCAGCAGCGTCAGCGCCATCAAGGTCAACGGTGAACGGGCCTACGCGCGGGTGCGCTCCGGCGAAGAGGTCAAGCTTGCGGCGCGCCCCGTCACCATCCACCGCTTCGAGGTTCACGGCATCAGCCGGGAGCCCGGCCCCGGGACGGCGGACTCCGCAGTAGTGGACATCGACGTCACGGTGGAGTGCTCCTCCGGAACGTACATCCGCGCGCTTGCCCGCGACCTCGGCAATGCCCTGGGCGTAGGCGGTCACCTGACGGCGCTCCGCCGGACCCACGTTGGCCCCTACTCGCTGGAGCAGGCGCGGACGCTGGAGCAGCTGGCCGAGGACCTCCAGGTCCTGGAAATGTCCCAGGCCGCAAGGGCCCTGATGCCCAACCGGGAGCTCACCGCCGAGGAGACCACAGAGATTTCCTTCGGCCGCAGGATAACGGCCGGCTCAGAAGCAGGCAGCCCCGGCGCTGCCACTGCCGATCATCCGGCCGCCGCGTTTGCCCCCGACGGCAGCCTCGTGGCGCTCCTGGCGGATTCCGGCAACTTCGCCAAGCCAGTGCTGGTGTTCGCGCCGGGCAACGGTGCCCGGGAGGCCTAGGCATGGACGCGTACTTCTACATCATCCTCGCTGTCGGCGTGATCTCCAGCGGCATCTGCCTGGTGGCCGGCATCCTGAAAAAGGCCCCGAACGACGTCACCATCCTGTCCGTGGCCGCCGTCGAGCTCGCCCTGGTGGTCTACCTCGTTGGGTCCATCATCAGGGTCATCTCCGGCGAACCCATCGCGGGCGAGGCCTGGGAGTTCTGGGGCTACCTGGTCACCGCCATGCTCCTGCCCCCGGCCGCTGTCTACTGGTCCATCCTGGAACGGACCCGCTGGAGCAACTTTGTCCTGGCCGCCGTCGGGGTGACCGCCCTGGTGATGGCCGCCCGAATGAACCAGATCTGGTACTGAAGTGGAAGAAGAAGCCCCCAACGTGACAGCACCCGAATCGATGCCGGACAAGACCAAGGCGTCCGCCAAAGACACCCGCAACACCGGACCCGGCAGGCTCCTGATCGCCGTCTACGCGGTGTTCGCCATTTCCGCCACCGCCCGGGCGGGCTACCAGATCCTCACCAAGTTCTCCGAAGCGCCGCTGGCCTACCTGCTCTCGGCATTTGCAGCCCTGGTCTACCTCGTGGCCACCGTCTCCCTCGCCAGGCCCGGCCGGACCTGGTTCAAGGTCTCGCTGGCCGCCGTGCTGGTGGAACTCGTGGGCGTCGTGGTGGTGGGTGCGCTGAGCGTCTTTGACCCCGTTCAGTTCCCGCACGAAACCGTCTGGTCGCTGTTCGGGCGGGGGTACGCGTTCATCCCGCTCCTGCTGCCCATCCTTGGCCTGGCATGGCTGTACAGGCGCAGGCCCGGCAAAGGCCGGCCCGCCGCCTAGTGCCTTTCGGCCACGCGCCGTTGGCGCGCCACGGGCTGCGGGCCGTCCGGAGGCCCGGGTGATAACGGGTAATCTTAGAGAGTTCCGGCGCCGGTCAGGCGCCGCGGACATGTCAGTTGCAGGCAGTAAAAGGCGAGGGTGATGGTCTACATCTGGAACGATCCGTCCGAGGTCCCGGCGGACTTCGGTCCATCCGTGGTCACTTTCGGCAACTTCGACGGCGTCCACCGCGGCCATCAGCAGGTGCTCTCCCAGCTCATCAGGATGGCCCGCCGGAATGGCCTCAAGGCCGTGGCCGTGACCTTTGATCCCCATCCCGCACTGATCCACCGTCCGGAGTCCGCGCCCGAGCTGATCATGGGCCTGCAGGACAAACTCGAAGCCCTGGGCGAGCTTGGCCTTGATGCCATCCTGGTGATGAAGTACTCCCTGGACCTGGCCAGCCTGACCCCGGAGGAGTTCGTGGGCCAGGTCCTCGTGGACAGCCTGCACGCCAACCAGGTGGTGATCGGCCATGACGCCCGGTTCGGCAGGGACAACTCCGGCGACCTGGACACCATGAAGCAGCTCGGCGGAAAGTTCGGATTCGACGTCCAGGTCATCAGTGAGTTCGGCTCCGAGGGGTACCCGCTGCATGACGACGACGGCTCGGACCGCCGGTGCTCATCCACCTGGGTGCGCGAGGCGCTGCGGGAGGGCGACGTCGCCACCGCGGCTGCCGTGCTGGGCCGCCCGCACCGGATGCGTGGCGAAGTGGTCCACGGCGCGGCCAGGGGTCGGGCACTGGGATTCCCCACCGCCAACCTCGCGCACGAGGCGAGCGGACTGATCCCTGCCGACGGGATCTACGCCGGGTGGCTCGTCGACCAGGCCGGCACCCGCTGGCCCGCGGCGATTTCCGTCGGTTCGAACCCCACCTTCGACGGCGTCAGCCGCCAGGTCGAAGCCCACGTGATCGACCGTCCGGACGAGTCCGTGGAGGACTTCGATCTGTACGGCCAGACAGTTGTGGTGGAATTCGTGGCCAGGCTGCGGGGCATGGTGGCCTATCGTGGGCCTGAGGCGCTGGTGGACCAGATGCGCCTGGACGTGGTCCAGGCCCATGATCTCCTGGTCCGCCGCTGACCGCAGCGCCCGCCAGGAAAGGCAGCGAAAGTGACCGTCGAAAAGAACACCAGGAAACTGGACAAAGGCATTGTCCGTGACTTCAGTTCCCGGATGAGCTACGCCTCATACCTGCAGCTGCCCACCCTCCTCAGTGCCCAGCAGCCGGTCAGCAAGCCCGAACACCACGACGAACTGCTGTTTATCATCCAGCACCAGACCACGGAGCTGTGGCTGAAGCTGGTGCTGCACGAACTCCGCAGCGCCGCGGCATGGCTCCGCGCCGACGACCTCGGCTCCGCGCTCAAGGGCATCGCCAGGGTCAAACACATCCAGAAGACGCTCACGGAACAGTGGTCCGTGCTGGCCACCCTGACGCCCACGGAGTACTCCCAGTTCCGCGGCTTCCTGGGCAACTCGTCAGGTTTCCAGTCCAGCCAGTACCGGGCAGTGGAGTTTGTCCTCGGCAACAAGAACCGCAAGATGCTTCCGGTGTTCGAATCCGATCCGGAGGCCCACGCCATGCTGGCGGAGCTGCTCAACGCCCCCAGCATCTACGACGAGTTCCTGGCCTACCTCGCACGGCAGGGCTTCGACGTGCCGCAGTCCGTCCTGGAACGCGACGTCACCCGCGCCCACGAGTTCTGCCCGGAGCTGGTGCCGCTGTTCAAGCACATCTACGAAAACGCCGCGGACAACTGGGGGGCCTACGAAGCCTGCGAGGAACTGGTGGACCTTGAGGACAACTTCCAGCTCTGGCGGTTCCGGCACCTTCGTACCGTGCAGCGGACCATCGGCATGAAGTCCGGAACAGGAGGCTCCAGCGGCGCCGCCTTCCTGCAGAAGGCCCTTGAGCTGACCTTTTTCCCCGAGCTCTTCGCCGTCCGGACGGAGATCGGCCAGTGAGCGCCCTCCTCGAGCGGGCGGCACAGCTGGACGCCGGGGATCCGCTCGCCCCGTACCGGGACCTCTTCATCGGAACCGACACTCCGCTGTCCTACTTGGACGGCAACTCCCTTGGCCGCCCGCTCAAGCGCACGCCGCAGGACATCAGCGATTTCATCCGGGACAGCTGGGGCGGACGCCTGATCCGGGGCTGGGACGAGGAATGGCTGGACCTGCCGCAGACCATCGGCGACCAGCTGGGCCGGGCCGTCCTCGGGGCGGCCCCGGGCCAGACCGTCATCGCCGACTCCACAACGGTGGTGCTTTATAAGCTCATCCGCGCAGCCGTCGCCGCAGTCAGCGACCCCGCACGCACCGAGATCGTGCTGGACACCGACAACTTCCCCACGGACCGCTACCTCGTGGAGGGCATCGCCCGCGAGGAGGGAATGACCCTGCGGTGGATCGACTCCGATCCGTCCTCCGGGGTGACCGTCGCGCAGGTGAGGGAGGCAACCGGCCCGGGTACCGCCGTCGTACTTTTAAGCCAGGTGGCCTACCGCTCCGGGTTCCTTGCCGACCTGCCGGCGATTACCGCCGCCGTCCACGACGCCGGTGCGCTGGTGGTCTGGGACCTGTGCCACTCGGCGGGTTCGGTCGAGATCGGCCTGGACGGCGCAGGCGTCGACTTCGCCGCCGGGTGCACGTACAAATATCTCAACGGCGGCCCGGGTTCGCCGGCTTTCGCCTACGTCAACAGCCGCCACCTGCCGGGTCTCCAGCAACCGGTATGGGGCTGGATGGGCCGCAAGGACGCGTTCGAGATGGCGGCAGGCTACGAGCCGGCGCCCGGGATCCGGGGTTTCCTCAGCGGCACGCCGGCCATCTTCGGGATGCTGGCGATGCGCGGCACCCTGGACCTTATCGAGGAGGCCGGCATGGCGGCCATCCGGGAAAAATCGTTGAAACTCACCGGCTATGCCGTGGAGCTTTTCGAAGCGTGGCTGGAGCCGCTCGGAGTACGTCTGGCATCGCCGCGGGACCCTGCGCAGCGGGGGAGCCACATCACGGTGGACCATCCGGCATTCCGGGACGTGACGGCCGAACTGTGGGAACAGGACGTCATCCCCGACTTCCGCGCACCGCAGGGAATCCGGATTGGCCTGTCGCCGCTCAGCACGTCCTTCGAAGAAGTCCGGCGCGGCATGGCGGCCATCCGGGAACGCCTGGAAGCCCGTGGTTTCGACAACCCGCGCGGCATGCCGGTAAACTAAACGTTGGATCCGGCTGCAGTCCGTGGCGGCTGGCTCTTGTCATGTGCAGGATTCCCCGGTTTACCCGGTCATTCCGGCGCGGGCACACCCGGCAGTGAGTTACTGATTCGGGCCTCACGGCACATCTCTAGGAGTTATTGTGGCACTTGACGCCGCTGTAAAGCAGTCCATCATCAAGGATTTCGCAACGTCCGAGGGCGACACCGGTTCGCCGGAGGTCCAGGTTGCAGTCCTGACCCAGCGGATCAAGGATCTGACTGAGCACATGAAGGAGCACAAGCACGACTTCCACACCCAGCGCGGTCTGCTGGCCATGGTTGGTCGTCGCAAGCGCATGCTCACCTACCTCAAGAAGACTGACATCGCCCGCTACCGTGCGCTCATCGAGCGTCTCGGCCTGCGCCGCTAGTCTGATTTAGGGGCGGCCCTTTCCTTTGCCGGAACGGGCCGCCTTCTTCAGTAGAAAAACTAAACAGGAGGATCAACCGCATCACGCATTCGCGGTCCTCGGTAGTGATCCCCGGGAAGCTTCATTGACTGAAGCCCGGCCCGTGGGTCTCGATCGATGACCGGGTGCAGTGCAGGCCAGTAGACAGATGCTGGGCTGGGTTGATGCGGCTGGACTTCCGTTAACCAAGAAACGGAGGTGACTCTCTTGGAGGGTCCCGAAATCCAGTTCTCAGAAGCAGTCATTGACAATGGCCGCTTTGGCAAGCGTGTAATCCGCTTCGAAACCGGCCGCCTTGCCAAGCAGGCAGCCGGCGCAGCCATGGTGTACATCGACGAAGACACCGCGCTGCTGTCCGCAACCACCGCCGGCAAGCACCCACGCGAAGGATTCGACTTCTTCCCGCTGACGGTTGACGTCGAAGAGCGCATGTACGCTGCCGGCCGCATCCCGGGCTCGTTCTTCCGCCGCGAAGGCCGCCCGTCCACCGAAGCCATCCTGGCCTGCCGCCTGATGGACCGTCCGCTGCGCCCCGCCTTCATCAAGGGCCTGCGCAACGAGGTCCAGATCGTGGTCACCGTCCTGGCGATCAACCCTGACGAGCTCTACGACGTGGTGGCCATCAACGCCTCCTCCATGTCCACCCAGCTCTCCGGCCTGCCCTTCTCCGGCCCGATCGGCGGCGTCCGCGTTGCCCTCGTCGCGGACGAGAACGGCTCGCAGTGGGTCGCTTTCCCGAAGCACTCCCAGCTTGAGAACTCCGTGTTCAACATGGTTGTTGCCGGCCGCGTCGCCGGTGACGACGTCGCCATCATGATGGTTGAAGCCGAAGCCACGGACAATTCCTGGAACCTCATCAAGGAACAGGGCGCTACCGCCCCCACCGAAGAGGTTGTCTCCGAGGGCCTTGAGGCTGCCAAACCGTTCATCAAGGCACTGTGCGACGCCCAGGCCGACCTCGCCGCCCGTGCTGCGAAGCCGACCGTCGAGTTCCCGGTCTTCCTCGACTACGAGGACGACGCCTACGCTGCTGTTGAGGCTGCTGCCGCCGACAAGCTGGCTGCCGTCTTCCAGATCGCCGACAAGCAGGAGCGCGACACCGCATCGGACGCGCTGAAGGACGAGGTCACCTCTTCCCTGGCCGGCCAGTTCGAAGGACGCGAGAAGGAGCTGTCCGCAGCGTTCCGCTCGGTCACCAAGCACGTTGTGCGCCAGCGTATCCTCAAGGACCAGATCCGCATTGACGGCCGTGGCCTGACGGACATCCGCCAGCTCACCGCCGAGGTCGAGGTTCTGCCCCGCGTCCACGGTTCGGCCATCTTCGAACGCGGCGAGACCCAGATCATGGGTGTCACCACGCTGAACATGCTGAAGATGGAACAGCAGATCGACTCGCTGTCTCCCGTGACGCGCAAGCGCTACATGCACAACTACAACTTCCCGCCGTACTCCACCGGTGAGACCGGCCGCGTGGGCTCGCCCAAGCGCCGCGAAATCGGCCACGGTGCCCTGGCAGAGCGCGCGCTCGTGCCGGTGCTGCCGTCCCGCGAGGAATTCCCGTACGCCATCCGCCAGGTGTCTGAAGCCCTCAGCTCCAACGGTTCGACGTCGATGGGTTCCGTCTGCGCCTCCACGCTCTCCCTGCTCAACGCCGGTGTGCCGCTGAA
>DATFAE010000138.1:0-7040 GCA_035254945.1 Arthrobacter sp.
CGGCGGCGCGGACACGGCCGTGTCGGTCGCCGGCGACGTCTCCGACGAGGACGCCGTCGCGGCCGCGTTCCGGGCGGCCGTGCTCGCGTTCGGCGGGGTCGACCTGGTGGTCAACAACGCCGGCCTGTCCATCTCCAAGCCGCTGCTGGAAACCACCGAAAAGGACTGGGACCTGCAGCACAACGTCATGGCCAAGGGCTCCTTCCTGGTGGCCAAGGCCGCGGCCAAGGTCATGATCGCCCAGGACATGGGCGGGGACGTCATCTACATCTCCTCCAAGAACTCCGTCTTCGCCGGCCCGAACAACATCGCCTACTCCGCCACCAAGGCCGACCAGGCCCACCAGGTCCGGCTGCTCGCGGCCGAACTGGGCGAGTACGGCATCCGCGTCAATGGCATCAACCCCGACGGCGTGGTCCGCGGCTCCGGCATCTTCGCCGGCGGCTGGGGCGCCAAACGCGCCGCGGTCTACGGCGTGGACGAGCAGGAACTGGGCAAGTACTACGCCCAGCGCACCCTGCTCAAGCGCGAAGTCCTGCCCGAACACGTCGCCAACGCCGCCGCGGTCCTGACCAGCGCCGAGCTGTCGCACACCACCGGACTCCACATCCCTGTGGACGCCGGTGTGGCAGCAGCCTTCCTGCGATGACCGGCCATTCACTGATGAGGAACGCAGCACAGGACACCGCCCCGGCCACCGCCGGGGCGGTGTCCGCGGCTGGTCACTCCGGGCAGGTGTTCGCCGCCGTCGACATCGGCGCCTCTTCCGGCCGGGTCATCCTGGGCCGGGTCAGAGACGGTGCGGCCGGAGGGAAGGCCGGAAGCGTCGACCTGGAAGTGGTGCACCGTTTCCCCAACGGCGTGGTGGAGATCGACGGCGGCCTCCGCTGGGACTTCGACGCCCTGTTCGCCGAGGTCCTGGCGGGCCTCTCGGCCGCTGCCACCGTGGCGGCCGTGCAGGACGAAACCATCACCAGCATCGGCATCGACACCTGGGCGGTGGACTACGGCCTGGTCAACAAGGCGGGGGAACTGACGGCCCAGCCGTACAGCTACCGCGATGACCGCAGCCGCGCCGCCGTCGAACCCGTGCACCGGAAACTGGACCCGGCCCGGCTCTACGGAACCACCGGCCTGCAGTTCCTGCAGTTCAACACTCTCTACCAGCTGGCCACCGAGCCGGACCTGGATGGCGTGCAGGCGCTGCTCATCCCGGACCTGATCGCGTTCCTCCTGACCGGGCAGCGCCGGACCGAGGCGACCAACGCCTCCACTACCGGCCTGTTCGACGCCGTTGCGGGGGAGTGGGCCACCGAATTCCTCAGCGCCCTGGGACTGCCCAAAAAGCTGTTCCCGCCGCTGGTGCAGCCCGGCGAAACCGTCGGCACGCTCCTGCCTGAAATCGCATCGCGGGTCGGGTTGCCGGCCGGCACCAAGGTGGTGGCCGTCGGCTCGCACGACACCGCGTCCGCCGTCGCCGCCGTCCCTGCCCAGGAGGAGAACTTCGCCTACATCTCCTCCGGCACCTGGTCGCTGGTGGGGCTGGAACTCAAGCACCCGGTCCTGACCGAAGCCAGCCGGGACGCGAACTTCACCAACGAACGGGGCGTGGACGGGACCATCCGCTACCTGCGCAACATGGGCGGGCTTTGGCTGCTCAGCGAATGCCAGCGCACCTGGGCCGGGGAAGGGTTCACTCCGGACCTCCCGGCGCTGCTTGCGGCCGCTGAGGCACTGCCCCCGGGCGGGCCGCAGATCAACCCGGACGATTCCTACTTCATCGCCCCGGACAACATGCCCGAACGGATCCGCGCCGCGGTCCGCCGCACCGGGGACATCCTCCCCGATGACCCCGCCGCCATCACCCGCTGCATCATGGACAGCCTCGCCACCGGCTACGCCCGCACCATCCGCGACGCCGAACGCCTCGCGGACCGCACCGTGGACGTGGTCCACATCGTGGGCGGCGGGTCCCAGAACCGGCTGCTCTGCCAGCTCACCGCCGACGCCACCGGCAAACGCGTCATCGCCGGACCGGTGGAAGCCACCGCCCTCGGCAATGTCCTGGTGCAGGCACGCGCCGCCGGGAAGGTCACCGGAGGGCTTCCGGAACTGCGCAGCCTGGTGGCCGGATCCCACCAGCTCCAAACGTTCACCCCGGAACTCTCGCGGCTGTAGGTTTCAGGACCCCGCCCCGCCCACGCGCGAACGTACACTTGGCGCCCTCATCGCAGGGCGTCAAGTGTACGTTCGCGCGTGGGGCGGGGCCTGAAATGTACGTTCGCGCAGGACCTTGGAGCGGCGGCGGGAAATCGCTTACCGAAACCCCTGTTTTCAGCTGGGGTATTCCCCTAGGATCTAATCCCGTGCGCACAGAACATACGCTCGTCTACGATGCCCCGGCCGCCGACTGGCTGGAAGCCCTGCCGCTGGGGAACGGGCGGCTGGGCGCCATGGTTTTCGGCGGACGGTCACTTCCCGGACGTCCGTCTCGCGGAGCACGGGAGCACCGCTTCCAGCTCAACGACGGGTCCGCCTGGTCCGGCTCGCCGCACAGCCAGGACCGGGAACCGCACTTCAGCCGCGAGCGGGCCGACGGCATCCTCACCAAGACCCGGCGGCTGATCCGGGACGGAGACCACACTGCCGCCCACGAGGCCCTGAAGGAACTCCAGCACCGCCACTCGCAGTCCTACCTGCCCTTCGCGGACCTCTTCCTCACGGTTGCCCTCCCCGGGGATGCAGAGCCAGCGGATCCAGCAGGCCGGGCGAATACTGCCTACAGCCGCTCCCTTGACCTGGCCCGCGCCGTCAATTCCACCCGCTACCAGGTGGAAGGCCACACCGTCAGCGTGGAGGCCTTCGCGTCCCACGACCCGTCCGTCCTGGTCATTTCGGTGGAAACAGACGCGCCACAGGGCCTTGACCTCACCGTCCGCCTCGACTCGCAGCTGCGCGTCCTCCGCCGCACCGGGGCACTCGCGGCTGGCCCGTCGTCGGCCGGGCTCGAACTGAAGCTTCCCAGCGACGTGCCGCCCTCGCACGACGGCGGTGCCGTGAAGTATTCCGACGACGATTCCCTCAGCCTGCAGGGCGCCGTCGCAGCCGCTTGGGAGCACAACGGCACCGACGCGCAGGCGGACGACGGCGGCCTGGCCGCCTCGGGCGTCCGGCGCGCCGTCCTGTACGTCACCACGGAAACCACCTTCCGCGGGCTGGGCCGTCAGCCCGGGGGCACGGCAGCCGGCGCCGCAGACGCAGCCCGCGGAACCCTGGCCGCCGCCGTGGCCGCGGGGCAGGATGCGCTCCTGGCCCGCCACGAACACAGCCACGCGGAGCTCTACAACAGCTGCAGCATCACCCTGGACTCCCCGGGGTGGCAGGGCACAAACACCGCGCAGCGCCTGATGGCGGCCAACACGCATCCGGAGGGGCCGCTGGCCGCAGACCCCGGACTGGCCGTGCTGCTCTTCAACTACGGGCGCTACCTGCTGATTTCCAGTTCGCGGACCGGGGCCCCGGGCTCCCGCTCAGGAACCGCGTGGCGCGGCACCCCTGCCAACCTGCAGGGCATCTGGAATGACCAGCTGCAGGCACCGTGGAGTTCCAACTACACCACCAACATCAACCTGCAGATGAACTACTGGGGAGCCGAGCCCACAGGCCTGGCCGCGTGCGCCGGGCCGCTGTTCGCGCTCATTGAGGCCATGCAGGAGGCTGGCGCGGCCACGGCCCGTGAGTACTACGGGGCCCGAGGCTGGGCGGTGCACCACAACTCGGACATCTGGGGCTACAGCAAGCCCGTGGGCCATGGAGCGCACTCGCCGGAATGGTCCTTCTGGCCGATGGCAGGGCTGTGGCTGGTCCGCCACCTGTGGGAGCACCTGCGCTTCGGTGCCGGCGACACCGCCGCCGAAGCCGGCTTCGCCCGGGAGACTGCCTGGCCCGCGATCCGGGGCGCAGCCGAATTTGCGCTGGACCTGCTGGTGGAGCTCCCGGACGGAAGCCTCGGCACCAGCCCCTCCACGTCGCCGGAGAACAGTTTCTCGGTGCAGCGCCCCGGGGGAGGCACCGGGCGGGCTGCCGCCGCCGAATCGTCCACCATGGACCTGGCACTGGTCCGCGACGTGTTCCTGATGCTGGGCTCCCTCGCCGAGGACCTTGGCCTGGAAACGGACCCTGTAGCTGCCCAGGCCACCGCGGCCCTCCCGCGGCTCCCGGAGCCAACACCTGGCCGCGGCGGCAGGCTCCGCGAGTGGCTGGCAGACCCGCAGGAGTGGGAGCCGGAGCACCGCCACGTCAGCCACCTCTACGCCGCGTACCCGGGGGAGGCGCCGCTGACGCCGGAACTTGAGGCTGCAGTCAGCGCCAGCCTGGACGGCCGCGGCGACGAATCCACAGGCTGGTCACTGACCTGGAAAATCCTGCTCCGGGCCCGCCTCCGCCAGCCGGAGAAGGTCAGCGACCTGCTCCGGCTGTACTTCCGGGACATGGCCACGGACCGCGGCGGCCAGAGCGGTGGGCTGTACCCCAGCCTGTTTGGAGCCCATCCGCCGTTCCAGATCGACGGCAACCTCGGCTTTGTGGCCGGCCTGGCGGAATGCCTCGTGCAGAGCCACCGTTCTGCCGGCGGTGTGCCCGAGATCGAACTGCTTCCGGCGCTGCCCCGTGAACTGCCCGACGGCGCCGCGCACCGCCTGCGCGCCCGCCCGGGTGTGGAGGTGGACCTGGAGTGGAAAGACGGTCACCTGAGCGGTGCGGCGCTGACTTCGCCGACGGCCAGGGACGTGCTCATCCGCTGCGGCGGCGCCGTCCAGGAGCTTCACCTGGAGCCGCTTCAGGCAACAGTTCTGAACCTTGCGTCCTTTAGCCCGGCGGTGGCCTCCGCATGACATAGGATCCGGCAAAGTTCCAGAAGTCTTCCAGCCAAACCAGACCTGACAGGACCTTCAGCATGCCCCTTTTTGACCTCCCCCTCGGCCAGCTCCGCGAGTACACGTCCGGGGTCACGCCGCCGGCCGACTTCCAGGAGTTCTGGGACGCCACCATCGACGAGGCCCGGGCCTTTCCGCTCAACGCCACGTTCGAACCCGTGGAGAACTACCTGACGGTGATCGACACCTTCGACGTGACGTTCGCCGGGTACGGAGGGGCTCCGATTAAGGGGTGGCTGCACCTTCCGGTGAACCGCCCGGCGGGAAGCCGGTTGCCCGTCGTCGTGCAGTACATCGGCTATTCCGGCGGCCGCGGACTGGTCAACCAGGACACCAAGTGGGCGCAGGCGGGCTACGCGCACTTCATCATGGACACCCGCGGCCAAGGTTACGGCGGAACGCTGGGGGAGACCGCTGATCCGCACCCCTCCGCGGGCGAGGTGGCACACGCCGGGCTCATGACCAGGGGCGCGGGCAGCCGCGAGGACTACTACTACCGCCGCGTCTACGTGGACGCCTTCCGCGCCGTCGAAGCTGCCCAGTCCCACCCCGGGGTGGATCCCTCCCGGGTGGTCCTGGCCGGCGTCAGCCAGGGCGGCGGCATTGTGGTGGCCGTCGCCGGGCTGGTGGCCGGACGGCTCGACGGCGTCATCGCCGCGCTGCCGGACGTCCCGTTCCTGCAGGACTTCCCCCGCGCCATCGACATCACACCCCGCGGGCCCTATCCGGAGATCGCCGCGTTCCTGGGCCGGCACCGGGACCGGTACGAGCACATGCTCGCGGTGCTGAACTATTTCGACGGCGTCAACCTGGCCCGGACGGCCACCGCGCCGGTGCTCTATTCGGCCGCGCAAATGGACGACATCTGCCCGCCGTCGACCGTGTTCGCCAGCTTCAACGCGTACGGCTCGGGCACGGCTGACTCGTCCGGCACCGGAGCTGCCAAGGACATCGAGGTCTACCGGTTCAACAACCACGAAGGCGGCCAGGAGTACCACTGGATCAAGCAGCTGCAGTTCCTGCGCAAGCTCGCCGCCTGACTGTATGACGGGCACGATTTTGCGGTAACCGTTGCGTGCGGTTATGGTCTTGGCTATGACTAACCGTTGGTATGCGTATTTTTCGTTGGCTCTGGAGGGGCCCGCGTCTAACTGACACGCATCCAACTTTCCTTCAGAGCCAACAGGGCAGAGATCATTCTCTGCCCTTCGCCATTTCCCGGCGGGTTCTGATCTGGGCCCGCTTCCTTTCCCGGAACAGGACCCGAACATGAGCACCGCAACAGCCGCCACAGCCACCCCGGCCGCAAAATCCACGTCCAACCTGCGCGTCAGCGAGTTCACAGCGCTGCCCACCCCCCAGGAGCTCATCGCCGAGCTGCCCCTGGACGCCCGGGTGACGGACGTCGTCGAACGCGGACGCGATGAAGTCCGCGCCATCATGGACGGCGTGGACGACCGACTGCTGGTCATCGTCGGCCCGTGCTCCATCCACGATCCCAAGGCCGGCCTGGAATACGCCCGCCGGCTGGTGAGCCAGGCCGAGAAGCACAAGCAAGACCTGCTGATCGTCATGCGGACCTACTTCGAGAAGCCGCGGACCACCGTGGGCTGGAAGGGCCTGATCAACGATCCCCGCCTGGACGGCAGCCATGACATGGTGACCGGGCTCCGCACCGCCCGCCAGTTCCTGCAGCAGGTCACCGCGCTGGGGCTGCCCACCGCCACAGAGTTCCTGGAACCCATCAGCCCGCAGTACATGGCGGACCTGATCTCCTGGGGCGCCATCGGGGCACGCACCACCGAAAGCCAGATCCACCGCCAGCTTGCCTCCGGGCTGTCCATGCCGATCGGCTTCAAGAACGGGACCGACGGCGACCTCCAGGTGGCCATTGACGCCTGCGGTGCCGCCGGGGCGGCACAGTCCTTCCTGGGAATCGACGACGACGGCCGCGCCGCCCTGGTGGCGACGTCCGGAAACCCGGACACCCACGTGATCCTCCGCGGCGGCCGGAAGGGACCGAACTACTCGGCCGCCGACGTCGAACGCGCTTCCGAAAAGCTGGCCGCCAAGCGCCTGAACCCGCGCCTGATCGTGGACGCCAGC
>DATFAE010000139.1:0-6429 GCA_035254945.1 Arthrobacter sp.
ACGTGCTGATGTCCTGGGCGAAGTCCGGATTAACGGCCATTCCAACCAGCGCCCCGGCGCGCTCCTGCGCATCGGCAGCACCCCGGTCGGCCAGCGTTCCGTAGCGGGCGCCGGATGCCGCGGCATCGATCAGGGTATTCCGGACGTGGAGGACAAGGGTGAGCTGGATGATGGCCAGGAAAAACATGGTGAGCAGGCCTCCCACCATGACGAAGTCCACCACTGCGGAGCCGCCGTCCCCTGTTGCTGCGCCCATCGTGTGGCCTCTGCCGTTAACGGGACTCCCGCCGCGGAGAAGTCCACGCACGCGGCGCCCGGGCATGGTCAGTTTCCGACCTTGTCCATGGCCTGGTTGAACATCGACTCCAGGGCCGGGCCCGCCAAGGCCAGCAAAGCCGCCACGAGGACGGCAGACATCAGCGTGATCATCACCCAACCGGGGACATCGCCGCGCTCCGGGTGGTCGGCAGAGCGATCGCCAAGCCGGGCCGGAATCAAGGCAGGGATTTGCCGGCTCCCACGCACGAAGGTCCAGATGCCTTCCATCATGCCCAAGAGCTGCAATACGCTGCGTAATCCCAGGTTCTTCATTTTCCGTCCCATTCACTAGTCACATTCTCGATGCCGGCGGTCCGGCTGATTGTGGTTGCCATCCGCACGTTCGGCTATAGGCCCAGGCTGATGGCCGCAATGCCCGGGTAAACCGCGAAGACCACCGTTAACGGGAGGACTCCAAAGACGAGCGGCACCATCATCCCGATCTCCTTTTTGCCAGCCGACTCCATGAGGTCCCGCTTGGCTGTATCCCGGACGTCCTGGGCCTGTGCCCGGAGCACATCCGCCAGCGGCGTTCCACGCTCCACGGCGATGATGATGCCGTCAACGAACCGGACCAGCGGGCTGAGGTCTGTTCGGGCGGAGAAAGCCTGCAGGGCCTCCACGAGCGGCTTGCCCGCTCTGGTTTCGGCCAGAATCCGGGAGAATTCTTTGGCCAGTTCTCCCCGCGCGGTCCTGCAGACGCGGTCCAGCGCGCCCGTGGCACTTTCGCCGGCACCAACCGCGAGCGCCATCAGCTCGGCCAGGCTTGGGAACTCTGCCATCATCCGGGCTTCCCGGTTCCTGATCTGGACACCGAGCCAGTAGTCGCGGAAAAGGAACCCGCCCAACGCGCTGCCGATAACCGCTGGGACAGCCAGTAAAGGACTGAAACGGCCGGCAAGGGCAGCCAAGACCACAAAAGCCAACGAGGCGGCAAAGGCCGCCGCTGCCCAGAGCAACTGCTCCGCCCGGAAGTCGAGCGGAGATTTGTGGATGCCGGCCTGGGCAAGCCGGCGTGCGAGGACTTTGGATCCCAGGTTGAACTTGCCCAGCGCGGCAAGGCCGTCCCGGATCATCGGCCTCATGATGCGTTCCAGCGGACCGAACGGCGTGACGTTTTGCGTGCCTCCGGCGGCCAGCAGCCTTGATTCGAGGTTCTGTGACTTCAGCTGCGGTTCAATGCGCTCGGCGAGTGTGGTTGCGCGCATGATGGGTAGCCGGACAAGAATCAGCCAAAGGCCCGCGCCGAGGACAATTCCGCAGATGGCCGCAGCACCCTGCATGCCCGTCATCGGAGTACCCTCTCGTCGGGTGGGAGGGCACCGATCCGCAGCATCACCGAATAGCAGACGAGGGACACAGCCAGGCCACCCAGCAAGACAGCGGCACCCACCGGAGTGTTATAGGCCTGGACCGCCTCCGGCCTCGTCGCCAGGAGGACCATGACGATCCAGGGAGCGGCTACCGCGAGCCTGGCGGCGTTGATGGTCCAGGACTGGCGGGCCTCAAGCTCACTCCGTGTCCGGGCATTTTCGCGCAGGAACTCAGCGAGCGTGCCGAGCAGTTTTCCCAGGTCCGATCCTCCTACTTCACGCGTCAGCCGGAGCGCTTCGACGATCCGGTCGGCCACCGGGTCGGCAAGGCGGTCCTTGAGTTTGTTCAGGGAGCCATCAAACTGGCCCCCGGAGCGATAGTCCGAACCGAAGTCGCGGAAAACATGCCGCAGTTCTTCCGGTCCCTTCTCCCCCAGCTGGATGAGCGCCTCTGGCAGCGACAGTCCCGCCCGGATGGCGGACCTGAGGTGGTCCACCACGTCGGGCCATAACTGACGGAGCAGCGCGGTTCTTTTCCTGGCACGCCACCGGACCACACTGACCGGAAGCCAGGCCCCGAAGAGTCCGAAGCAGGCCGATATCGGCCACGAGCGAGTGATGGTGAAGAACACGAGTGCCACAAAAAGACCCAGCCCCAGGCAACTGGAGATGAGACCGGCGGATGTGACCTTCTCAATGCCTGCTGAAACCAGTAGGTCGTCCAGCCGGTTTACCCTTGCCGGTCGGTCGACTGGCGGGGAACTTTCCCAACACGACCACCAGATAAGAAAGAATCCGGTGCCGGCAAGTACACCCACGAGCGGTGCCATCAGCGCGGTTCCAACAGCGCCGCGACGTCGTAACCCGCGCGGGCAAATTTTTCCGCAGCCGGCATGGAGCTGGCCCGGGGTTGCAGTATCCCGTCGTCCAGGGCGAAGACCATCGAGGACTCGATAATGCCGTTCTCGACTCTGCGCCCCAGCGAAAGCACCTCGGTAACCTGCCGCCGCCCGTTGGCCTGTCGGCTGCAGTGGACTACGAGGTCGATGCAGGAGGCTACCGTGGGTACGACAAAGGCCGAGGAGATGTTTTCACCTGCGAGCAGAGGCAGCGTGCAGATCTTGGTCACGGCGTCGTGGGCCGAGTTCGCGTGGACCGTGCACATCCCGGGAAGGCCGGAATTCAACGCGATCAACATGTCCAGGCTCTCAGCCTCCCGGACCTCTCCTACAACCAGTCGGTCCGGCCGCATGCGGAGGGCTTCCTTGACCAGCCTGCGCAGCGGGATCTCGCCTTCCCCCTCCAGGTTGGGTTGACGGCATTGCAGGCCCACGACATCGCGCAACGGGAACTGGAGTTCAAAGATCTCCTCCACGGTGATCACCCGTTCCCGGCTGCCGATGCTCGCGGCGAGGCAGTTCAGCATGGTGGTTTTCCCGGCCTGGGTGGCGCCTGAGACCAGGATGTTCAGTCCGCTGGCAACCGCCGCGCCCAGGAACCGGGCAGACTGCGGCGTCAGCGTTCCGAGCTCGACCAGATGCTCAAGCCTGCTCGCCTTCACCACGAATTTCCGGATGTTCACTGCCCAGTGCCTGCGCGTGACATCCGGGATGACGACGTGCAGCCTCGATCCATCAGGCAAGGCGGCATCCACAAAAGGCGAAGACAGGTCCAGGCGGCGTCCGGAGCTTTTCAGCATCCTTTCCACCAGGTCACGGACCTGCTGGTCGGTAAGACTCAGGGACGTCAGCTCGGATTCGCCGTTGCGTGCAACGTAGATTTCGTTCGGGGCGTTGAGCCAGACTTCCTCGATGGTTGGATCGTCCAACAGGGGCTGAAGAACCCCGAAACCTGCAACAGCGTCGAAAACGAACCTTCTCGCAGCCTCCAGCGGACCGATCGGAGGAAGCGGACCCATCAGCGCCCGCTCGTCATAGTCACTGACAGCCGCCTCAACCAGCCGCCGGACCTCTCCCGCCTGGCGTGACGGGTCCAGGCCCCGGCGTCGGATCAGCTCGCGGACTTCGTCCTCCACGATTTGCACAGCGTCCATTTGTTCCCCCATACAACTGCCGCCCCCAGCGGAGGCAGTGCAACTGGAATTAAAGCTAGAGGAGCTACCACACGGTGCCAAGTCATATTCGCAATCCTGTGGACAACTGACGACGATAGGCACAAGGGGCTCGCGCCGCAGTCCCGTAGTTCCCTTCAAGGCAGAGCCATGGCGGGCTCAACCGTACGTTCCATGGGAGCTTCGATTCCTGGAGGCGCGGTTTGTCGCAACACTCAGGTGAAGATGGCAACGTAGGCTAGTCCGTGGAAGTGCGCGCCGGCGGTGCCAGGGCATTGGCAGCAGACAACGCGCAATTCGACTTGAGAGGTCTTTCATTGAAATTTAAGGGAATGTGGGGCACAACGGCGTTTACCGCCTTGTGTGTCGCGTTGAGCGGCTGCTCCGGGCCTTCCAACGCACCTGCGGTCCGGGGTTCCCTGACGGCAGTGGGGACGGGAGTCCAAAGCAGCTCGGTTTCGGCCTGGCGGAACGGCTGGGTCAAGGACAACCCCGGGACTTCGCTCAATTTCTCGCCCGACGGCAGCAGCGTAGGACTCGACGCGCTGTTCACTGGGCAGGCCCACTTTGCGCCAATCGATGCTCCGCTGACGGCCGATGAGATAGCCCGTTCCCACCAAGCCTGCGGACCCGGCGGAGCGTTCTCCGTGCCGGTTTCCGTCGTTGCAGTGGGCGTGGCTTTCAACCTGCCGAGCGTCAAAAACCTCAAACTAACGCCAGACGTCCTTGGTTCCATCTACTCCGGCGACATCACATCCTGGGACGACCCCGCGATCACCGATATTAACCCGGGAACCGAGTTCCCGGACAAGAAGATCGTCCCCGTGCGCGCCACGGAAAGCTCGGTGTTGACCCAAACCGCCACCGGGTACCTTGCTGCCGGTTCGTGGGACGGACAGCCCGGAATGGAATGGAGCCCGGAAACGGCAGGGGAATCGGTCAGCGGTTACGCCGGCATCGCGGACAAGCTGGACAACACGGCCGGTTCCATCGCTTTCCTCGAAAAGTCGGCCATCGGGTCACGCTTTGACACCGCCCTGCTGGACTTCGGTAAGGGTTTCGTCAGGATGAATGACGATACCCTGAACCTTTCTATTGGATCCGGGACCGTAGGATCAGGACCGGGAGGCAGCGTGACGTTCGACACCGCCGGCATGGGCGGCGAGGGCTACGGGCTCTCCTTGGTTACTTACCAGGCCTATTGTGACCGCTATGCAAACGAATCCCTGAGCACGCTCGTGAAGTCCTGGGGAGAATTTGTGGTGGGTGCCGGAGGCCAGGGCAACTCAACGTATTTCGCCGGCGTGGCTTCGCCAGGCAAAGAGGCGCTGGAACTTGCCAAGGACCGCATAGCAGAAATCGAAGCGGCCGCATGAGCCTCCTACCGCGGCTAGGCCGCAAGAACGGGGAACTCGTGCCAGGAAGGGCAGCCTTGAGGAGCATCATCCCGGGAACTCCGGCCGACCAGACGCAGCGGACGAGTGCGGCGACCGGCACGTTCTTACGTATCACCGGCCTCCTGGCCCTTCTGATGGTCCTCTGGTCGCTGGCAACCCCTCTTATGGCCTACCCCGACGAGCCTGTGCATACCATCAAGGCCGCTGCTGTGGCCCGTGGGCAGATCTTTGTGGAGGCAGGCAAATCCTTTGGCCACGGAGTACACGTCCAAGTGCCGTCCTACATCGCCAATCTCCAGTCCCAGACGTGTTTCACCTTCCAGCGCGACAAGCCGGCCGGGTGCGCTCCCGGTATTCCCACAGACGACAATTACCTGACCATCGGTGTCACATCTGCTGGGCTCTACAACCCCATGTACTACTGGATCGTCGGATTTCCGAGCCTGTTCATGTCAGGTGCCCCGGCTATCTTTGCCATGAGAATTGTGAGTGCCCTGCTGTCCGCCCTTTTTTACGCGGCCGGATTCACCGCGTTGGCCAGACTTCGCCATCCGAAGTGGCCAACCGTCGCTGCCGCCGTCGCCATGACGCCGATGGTTTTTTTCCTGGCCAGCGGTATCAACCCCAACTCCTTGGAGATTGCTGCCACCATGGCAGCGTTCTGCGGTTTTCTGGTGGTTCTGGAGAATTCAAGGCAACTGGCGGTCGTCAGACCTGCCGTGATTACCGTTGGGCTTTCCAGCATTGCACTCGCCAACACCCGTTCCGTGTCGTTGGTTTGGCTCTTGTGCGCCGTTGTTGTCGCGTGCCTCTGCTATCGCTGGAAAGACGTCAAGGCCATATTCCGAAACAAGCTGGTGCTTCTCACCGTGGGAATCACGTCCATCGGCGTCTTGCTGGGGATGCTCTGGAATGTGTGGATGTTCAATGCCCCACCCTCGGCAGGGGCTGCGCCGCTCGGGATTTCCAATGCAACGGGCGACATCCCTTCGTACCGCGCGTTCCTGACTATGCTGGACCGCTCTTTTGACTTCGTGGCCCAGTACATTGGCGTCATGGGATGGCTGGAGTCATCCCTGCCTCAAGGTGTCTTCATGTTCTGGAACATGTTGCTGATACTGGTCCTGCTGTTTGTGTTCCTGGTCCGCCGATGGCGGTTGCAGATTGGCTTCTTGGTCGCCCTTGCAATGCTGGTCCTCGTCCCCTCCGCCATGCAGGCACTTTTGGTTTCCAGTGTGGGCTTCATCTGGCAAGGGAGGTACAGCTTGCCCCTGTTCCTCATTGCAGTCATCGCCGCCGGAATGTCATTCCGCTTCAGGCATTTCCCCAG
>DATFAE010000140.1:0-1900 GCA_035254945.1 Arthrobacter sp.
ACAGCAGCGGAGGCGGCTTTCAGCGCTGCCGTGGCTTCCTCAGGCGTGGTGCCTTCCGCCAGCTGCTGGCCTGCGGGCGGTTCGCTGATGGGCTTGGGCATCTGCCGGACGGTGCCGATGATGCGGCCGGGGCTGACGCCAACTCCTGGGAAGTTCTGCACTGAAGGTCCTCATTCTCTGCCGGTTGCCAGGCCCGCCCGATATGTCCGGCGCCATGCCGGTCCGCCGGAAGACTGCTGCGTCCGGAGGCGTGAACGTGCCTGAAAAAAATTGTATGTGATTCAGTTCATATAGCAATGCTATAGGTGCTAGGGTAGCGGTTATGAGTTTGGATGGCCAGCTTCCCCCCAAAATGCGGCTGCTCCGTGCTGCCGCGGAGCTGCTGGCAAACTCCGGGGGAGCTCCCGTCTCCACCCGCCAGATCACCCAGCTGGCGGGGGTCACAGCCCCCACGCTGTACCACCACTTCGGTGACAAGGAAGGTTTGTTCGACGCCGTCGTCGCCGCAGGGTTTGAAGAGTATGTTGCGGGCGAAAGGGATTTCGCCCCCTCCGGACAGCCGCTCGAGGATATCCGGAGAATGTGGGACAACCACGTCCAGTTCGGGCTTAACCAGCCGGAGCTGTACCTGGTGATGTTCGGCAATATCCGCCCGGAAAGCCGCCCGGCAATCGTCGCAGATGCCGAGGCGCTCATGGAGGAAATGCTGAACAAGGCAGCGGTGGCGGGCCAGCTGAACGTCCAGCCCCGGGAAGCGGCCAGGTCCATCCTGGCAGCCAACGTGGGCGTGACGCTGATGCTGATTGCGGAGCCCGCCTCCGAACGGAACCTCGAACTGTCCACCATGACCCGGGACGCCATGATCTTTGCGGTGTCCGCCGAGCCCGCCAGCGGCGCGGCTCCGGGCGACGCCGGGAAGTCCTCGGTGGTGGTGGCCGCGATCGCCCTGAACGCCGCACTTCAGGCCTCGCACTCTGACCAGCTTTCAAGCTCGGAACTCAAGCTTTTCCTCGAATGGCTTCACCGCATCTCCACCAGCCCGGCGGGCTGAACCCGCACATTCCGGCAGTACGTCGTCGTAAGTATCGGACCATCCTGCGGAGCCGCAGGAATGACGGTTAGGAAATCACATGGCAACAGAGACAGTTGCAAAACCCCGCACCAGCGCACGCGTGCATGTCCAGAAGTTCGGGACGTTCCTGTCCGGCATGATCATGCCCAACATCGGCGCCTTTATTGCCTGGGGCCTCATTACCGCACTCTTTATTGAAAAGGGATGGTTCCCCGTTCCCCAGCTGGGCGGCTTTGGGGAGACGGACGGGGTGGCGAACACCGGCCTGGTGGGGCCGATGATCACCTACCTGCTGCCGCTCCTGATCGCCTACACCGGTGGCCGGATGGTTTATGACGTCCGCGGCGGCGTTGTCGGTGCCATCGGCACCATGGGCGTGATTGTGGGTGCCGGCATCCCGATGTTCATCGGCGCCATGATCATGGGCCCGCTGGGCGGCTGGACCATGAAGAAGATCGACTCCATCTGGGACGGCAAGATCCGTCCCGGCTTTGAAATGCTGGTCAACAACTTTTCCGCCGGCATCTGGGGTGCCCTGTTGGCCATGCTGGGCTTCTATGGCATCGCCCCCCTGGTTTCGGCGTTCAGCACAGGCGCCGGCAACGTGGTCCAGTTCCTGGTGGACAACGGACTGCTGCCGCTCACCAGCATCTTCATCGAACCGGCCAAGGTGCTCTTCCTGAATAACGCCATCAACCACGGCGTGCTCACCCCGCTGGGTGTCCAGCAGTCGCTGGAGCAGGGAAAGTCCATCCTGTTCCTGCTTGAGGCCAACCCCGGACCCGGCTTTGGCATCCTGCTCGCTTATATGGTGTTTGGCCGCGGTGC
>DATFAE010000141.1:0-7437 GCA_035254945.1 Arthrobacter sp.
TGGCGGGTCTTTCGCTGGAACTGCGTGGTTGCGGCCTGTCAGTGGTGCCAAGCGGCCCGGGCGCGGCCGAAGTGAAGTGGTGCGCAGTGGAGGACGTCGGAGGCTTGGGGCCGGCCAGGTCAGGAGTCGCCGCGGCGCCGCTCGTCCCAGCGTTCCTCAAGGCTGCTCATGAAGGAACTTCTGGACTTGCCCGGCTTACCCGGACGGCCACCGCTGCCCGACTTTCCAGGGGCCGAGCTGCGCATCGTCGCGAAGTAGACGCCGGCTCCCATCACCACAAATCCCAAAACGCCAACGAAGATCATATTGAGGGTGACGCCAACAAGCAGGAGGAATATCCCGGCGAGGGCGCACAGAACGCCGATCACCACATGCCGGGTGGACCATGAGCGTCCTGGATCCGAGCCCATGGAATTCGCGAATTTTGGATCGTCCTCGTGCAGCTGCTTTTCCAACTGCTCAAGCAGCTTCTGTTCGTGCTCCGAGAGCGGCATCACGACCTCCTTAGGTAGGCCAACGTCCGGGCTGCGCCCAGTCAGTAGTTCTGCTCCGATAACGATCGGCATACCGCTCAAGTTCCCGCTCCGCCGACGATGGCGGGCGGGAGCGTTATGTCCAGTCGTTCGAAAACTATGTATATATAAGGATAGTTTGTCGGGGGCCGTTCTGAAAGACAGCAATGACTTTCGGCAACGGCCTTCGCCGGCCGGAGGATAGCCCCGGCGGCGGTGCCTAGCCGGAGCTTTTTCCGGAATCCAGGAGGCGTGCCGGAAGCACTGATTTATTGCCGAATTTGCGGCTCACTTTGTCCAGCGCAAGCTCGGCTGCCCGCCAGTTATCGTCCCTGCGGTCCAGGCTGAGCTGCAGGGAGGTTTGGGCCGCTTCTTCCAGCTGTTCTGCGCGGACTCCCACCAACCGGACAGTCATGCTTCTTTCCCCGAGCGAGTCCAGGAGCTGGAGTACGACGGCGTAGATCAGCTGGGTGCTGTCCACCGGCGTGTGCACGGTGCGGCTGCGTGTGATGGTGGAGAAGTCCGCATAGCGCAGCTTCAGCGCCACTGTCCTGGCCACCATTCCGGAGCTGCGCAGCCGCTCCGCCGTGCGGTGCGAGAGGCGCAGCAGTTCGCGGTGGAGGACGGCGGTGTCGGCGGTGTCCACGGCAAAGGTTTCCTCGGCTCCGATGCTCTTCTCAAGCCGCACCGGTGTGACCGGACGCGGGTCGATCCCCCAGGACAGCCGGTAGACGTGCTCGCCCGTCGCACCAAGGGAGCGCTTCAGGGTGGGCAGGGGCGTGGCGGCGAGGTCCGCCACCGTCCTGATCCCCATCCGCGCCAGCACCTCGGCAGTCTTGGCCCCCACTCCCCACAATGCTCCGACCGGGAGGCTGTGCAGGTAAGGGACTGTTTCCTCCGGCCTGATCAGGAGCAGTCCGTCAGGCTTGCACCGCGTGGAAGCGATCTTGGCCACAAACTTGCTCGCGGCGATGCCCACCGAGGCGGTGATGCCAAGCTCAGCGGCGACGCGGCGCCTGATCAGTTCGCCGATATCGCGGGGCGGGCCGAGCCGCCGGATGGCACCGCCCACATCCAGGAAGGCTTCGTCGACGCTGAGCGGTTCCACCAGTTCGGTGACGGATTCAAATATCGCCATGAGCTGGGCAGAGACCTCGTAGTACAGCTTGTGCCGTGGTTCGATGATGACCGCCTGGGGGCACATCCGGGCCGCAATCACCATGGGCATGGCGGACTTCACGCCGTATTTGCGGGCCTCGTAGGAAGCGGACAGCACCACAGACCGGTCCGCCGGGTATCCCACGATGACTGGTTTGCCCAGAAGCTCGGGGCGGGTGCGCAGCTCCACCGAGACGAAGAAAGCGTCCATGTCCACATGCATGATGGGCGTGCGGCGAAGCTCCCGAAGACCCGCTTCGGTGTGCTGATTCATCCCGTCCGGCCCCACAAAGCAATCCTATCCGCTGGTACTGACTAAACTGGAGGCTGAATCCGGCATCAACACCAGGAGGAAAGTCCCTGTGACGGTCATTGGAAGTCTAAAGCCAACAGGATCGGCCGCCCTCGCAGCCGTCGCAGCGCTGGCACTCGCCGCCTGCAGCCCCGCGGCACCAGGAGTAACGACGCCGTCCTCCGCCTCCTCCACGCAGGCCACCGGCCAGCCCACCGCCACAGCGTCGGCGAGCCCCTCGGCGTCACCGGGAACCTCCGCCACCGTGGGGGCGCTGGTTGCCGGCTTCCCGCAGCAGCTTCTTCCGGTCATGCCGGGGGCATCCATCGTTTCCAGCAGCTTTGATAAGTCGGCGACGCCGGCAACGGTTGCCTTGGTGGGCAGCATCACGGGCCAGCCCGCGCCCGTCGTCGAGTTCTACACCAAAGCCCTTGAAGCCCAGGGCTTCAAGGCAGTGCCAGGGGAAACCGTGGGCGCCGTGGCATCCAAGGACTTCGTCCGGGGCGACAACGAGACCGTCAACCTTTCGGTGGTGGAAGCCGCGGGCGTTTCCACATTCACCATCGGCGCCAATGTGGCAGCTGAGTCAGCCAAGTGACGGTCGCGGAGCAGCTGCGGCTTGAACAGACCGGATACGTGGCTGCCGTCGCCGGCGAGCTGACGGACTTCCTCACCACGCGCCAGTCCGTGATGTCGGCCATTTCCCCGGACATTGATCCCATCATGGGTTCCATCTCCAACCTTGTAACCGGCGGCAAGCGTCTCCGCGCCCTGATGTGCTACTGGGGGTGGCGGGGCGCTGGCGGGGACTCATCTGCCCGGCAGATCGTGACAGCCGGCTCGGCGCTGGAGCTCTTCCAGGCCGCTGCGCTCATCCATGACGACATCATCGACCGGTCCGATACCCGGCGCGGCGGACCCAGCGTCCACCGCCGCTTCAGCCAGCTGCACACAGCCCAGGGGTGGGCCCTGGACAGCGAACGGTTCGGCCATGCCGCTGCGATCCTGACCGGCGACCTGTGCCTGTCCTTCAGCGAAGAGGCGTTCACCGATATCGGCGAGAAAGCCGCCTCAGGCAGCCGGGCCCGGCTCATCTTCAACCTCATGCGTGCCGAAGTCATGGCCGGGCAGTACCTGGATATCCTGGAGGAGGTTGCCGGGCCTGTCCGGGACAGGGCCGGCGCAGTCTCCAGGGCACAGTCCATCATCCGCTTCAAGTCCGCCAAGTACTCCACAGAGCATCCCCTGGCGCTCGGCGGCGCGCTGGCGGGAGCATCCAACGAGCTCCTCCGCGGCTACTCCGCCTTTGCCCTTCCGCTGGGTGAGGCATTCCAGCTTCGCGACGACGTGCTGGGCGTTTTTGGCGATCCCGTCACCACGGGAAAGCCGGCCGGCGATGACCTCCGGGAAGGAAAGCGGACCGTACTGGTAGCGCTGGCACTTGACCAGGCATCGGCCGAAGAGTCCGCCTTCATTGACGCCAAGCTCGGCAGCCCCGATCTCGCTGAAGAAGACGTCGCCGAGATCCGCCGCATCATCGAGGAATCCGGAGCCCTCCAGGCCACCGAAGTCCTGATCGGCGAATTCGGGGCTGCGGCGTTCGACGCCCTGGAGCAACTGGAGCTGGACGAACTGCCGAAGACGGCGCTCCGCAGGTTGGCCGAGGCGACCGTCAGCCGCGCATCCTGAGGGTCCTGCTTACCAGGCCAGCGTTTGGGCGCGGCGCCGGATTTCCGTTTTCCGGCCTTCGCGGAGGGCATCGATGGGGCGCCCGCGCAATGATTCGTCGGCGGTAAAAAGCCAGACAATCAGGTCCTCGTCGGAATAACCGGCATCGGACAACACCACAATGGTGCCTTTAAGGCTGTCCACCACGTGGCCGTCCTGGATAAACTCCGCGGGGACGCAACGGATCCGCCGTTCTCCGACGCGCAGTGCAGCCAGCGCACGCTCATCAAGGAGACTGTGGACTTTCGTAATTGAAACGTCCAACAACTGCGCGACATCAGGCAAGGGCAGCCACTCGCCCACAAGGCTCTCTACGTTACTCACGGATCAAGATTGCCATGACGTGGACCCTGACGCCTAGTCGCGGGAATTTCGGCCGATGCGTTATCTGACGACACTCCAAAAAATTCTTCTTGTCGGCCTTTGCAGAATTCTTGTGCTAAATGACAATCCGTGAGAGATTCACATAGATCACATTGGTAACAGCAATAACTTAAGTAACACTAGTAGCAGCTTTAACACCGGCAACATTCACCGCACCCGCAGTTGAGAAGAGGATTCCTTCCATGACGACGTCCCGCTCGCCACAGCAGCCACCCAGGCCGAGTCTGCCGATGATTGCCGCGACCACGGCGGCGCTCCCTGCGGTTGTTCTGTCGTCGCTGGCCCTCGCCCAGCCTGCTGCCGCTGTTGCCCCTGCCCGTCCCATCCCTGCAACGCTCGCGGCAGCCATGAAGGCGCAGGCCGCTGCCGCCACGGCTGCAGTCATCCCGGCAGCCTCGGTTTCGACGAGCATCCCGGCCGCCTTCCGGCCGGCGCAGCAGTCTGCTCCTGCCGAATACACCATCGCGCGGGGCGACACTGTCAGCAGCATCGCCGCCAGGCACGGGCTGGACACCTATGAAGTCCTCAAGCTGAACAACCTCCAGCCGAACACCATCATTTACCCCGGGCAGAAAATCAAGCTCTCAGGCTCAGGCAGCACACCTGCCGCAACACCGGCTGCCCCCGCGCCGGCTGCCCCGTCGTCGGCGGGTGGAACCTACACCGTCAAAGCCGGCGACACCCTCAGCGCCATTGCCTCCAGGCATGGTGTGGGCCTGTCGGATATCTTCGGCTGGAACGGCCTGAACATGCGTTCCATCATCTACCCGGGCCAGAAGATCAAAGTGAATGCCGGGGACCCCGCACCTGCCGCAGCTCCTGCACCCACGCTCCAGCCGGCGTCTGCCCCGGCAGCCCCGGCTCCTGCGGCGCCGGCGCCTGCAGCCCCCACCGGTTCCTACACGGTTAAGGCCGGCGACACCCTCAGCGCCATTGCCTCCAAGCACGGAGTCAAGCTCTCGGACATCCTGTCGGCCAACCAGCTGAGCCTGTCCAGCGTCATTTACCCCGGCAACAAGCTGGTCATCCCCGGCACTGCCGTCCAGCCGGCCTCCACCCAGCCGGCCGCGAACGTCACTCCCCTGGTGCCCAGTTCGTTCCTTGGCTTCACGTACCCGGCTGCCGTGGTCAGCTCGGCCAACGAGAACAAGGCACTGCTGAACGCATCTCCCGTTCCTTCCCGGGACCAGATGCGGACCATCGTGGCGGACACCGCACGGAGCATGGGCGTCGACCCGGCCCTTGCCCTGGCTTTTGCCTTCCAGGAATCCGGCTTCAACCAGCGCGCCGTTTCCCCTGCGAATGCCATCGGCACCATGCAGGTTATACCGTCCTCCGGCCAGTGGGCCTCGGACCTGGTGGGACGCAAGCTCAACCTGCTGGATCCCTACGACAACGCGACCGCCGGGGTAGCCATCATCCGCCAGCTGATCGCCACCAGCAAGGACCGGGATCACGCCATCGCCGGCTACTACCAGGGCCAGTATTCCGTGAGCAAGAACGGCATGTACGACGACACCAAAGCCTATGTGGAGGCCATCAAGGCGCACGAAAAGAATTTCGGCTAAGCCACCACGCCCGGCCCGGTCCGCAGCCGACGGGGCAAGGGGGGTAACGATACGGGTCCGGATCGCATGTTGATTCGGGCCCGTTTCAATGCGGGATTAGGATCGTAGGGTGCAGGAACACGTGTCTGACCGACTTGTTGGAACGCTGGTGGATAACCGCTACGCCGTCCAGTCCAAGCTCGCGCGCGGAGGAATGTCCACCGTCTACCTCGCCACGGACCTGCGCCTGGAGCGCGACGTCGCACTGAAGGTCCTGCACCCGCACCTCGCCAGTGATGACACCTTCCTTGGCAGGCTGGGCCGCGAGGCGAAGGCGGCTGCCAGGCTCTCCCACTCGCACGTGGTGGGCGTCCTCGACCAGGGCAACGACGGCCAGACGGCCTACTTGGTGATGGAGTACATCAAGGGCCACACGCTGCGGGACGTCATCACCACAAAGGGTGCGTTGCCGCCCAGGCTCGCCCTGGCACTCATCGACCCCGTCGTCGAAGCCCTCGGCGCAGCGCACGCCGCCGGCATGATCCACCGCGACATCAAACCCGAGAACGTCCTGATCGCCGATGACGGACGGATCAAGGTGGGCGACTTCGGCCTGGCACGTGCGGTCACCACTTCCACCAGCACGGGGGCACTGCTGGGCACTGTGGCCTACCTGTCCCCCGAGCTTGTCACGGGCAAGCAGGCCGACGCCCGGAGCGACGTTTACTCGGTCGGGATCATGCTGTACGAAATGCTCACGGGGCAGCAGCCCTTCAACGGTGACGTCCCCATCCAGGTGGCGTACCAGCATGTCAACGGCGCCGTGGGCCCACCGTCGGCACTGGTGCCGGGCCTTGCCGCGGAAATCGACGAACTGGTGCAGTGGTGCACCGCCAACGATCCGGAGAACCGGCCCGTGGACGGCACCGCCCTGCTCCAGGAGCTCAGGCACATCCGCACCAACCTTACGGACCGCGAACTGGACCTCCAGCCGCCGGCCGCACTGGAGGCGGGCGGGCAGAACCCGACAGAGATCATCACCCGCACCAACAACCCCACCACGGTGATGTCACCGCTGGCCCCCCCTGAAAGACAGCCACGGTTCCAGCCTGACCCGCCCGGGGAACATGCCACCTCGGTCTTTCCCGTTGCCCCGCAGCCGCAACCTCGGGCCACCTACGGCCCCTACCCGGACACGCCGCCCGCTCCCCTGACCAAGCGTGCCCGGCGCAAGGCGGACAAGGCGGCTGAAAAGGCCAGGTCCCGGGCGGCCGCTACCCCGCTCAAGTCATTGCGCGAAGGAAACCCCAGGCGCCGTGGAGCCTTGTGGGTGGTCATCCTGGTCATCGCCGCCCTGCTGGCCACCGGTGCCGGCTGGTTCTTCGGCATGGGTCCGGGATCCCCCGGGACCATTCCGGCTGTCGCGAACAAAACGGTAGCGCAGGCGCAGCAGCTGCTGGACGAGGCCGGGTTCCAGTCCAGCACCCGCGATGTGTTCGACGACGACGTTCCCTCCGGTCTTGTCGTGGGGACGGAGCCCCAAGCCGGCACGGAAATCAGGAAGTTCCTGCCGGTGGCGTTGTTTGTCTCCAAGGGCCCACAGCTGTTCGAGCTGCCGAAGTTGGCCGGCATGACCCTTGACGAAGCCAAATCCCAGCTCAACAAGGCAGAGATGGCACTCGGGACCATCAGCGAGAAATTCGATGAGGGCATTGCCGCCGGTGTTGTGCTGGCGCAGGACCCGGCCGCCGGGACCCCCGCACGGCACGGAACCCCGGTTGCACTCACCGTTTCCAAGGGACCTGAGCCCATCCCC
>DATFAE010000142.1:0-10638 GCA_035254945.1 Arthrobacter sp.
GCCCACCAAGGGTGCCGATGCCCGCCTTACGCGGACGCCGCCAGTTGCCGCACGTCGGTTCCCTATACGTGTTCTCAATCGCTGCCATCTCAGGGACCCCCCGTGGATTCTTCGCTCATGTCTTTGATGGCCCCGGAAGCGGCCTGGCCTGCTTCAACGCCCTTCTGTGCGGCCAGTACGGCGACACCGCCCGCGCCCGCGGCCACAGCGCCACCGCTGACGGCCGCTCCGCCGCCTGCAGCAGCACTACCGGCACCGGTAGATGCTGCCGCGCCAGTGACTCCGGCGCTCCGGGTACCCGTCTTCCCTGCTGTGCCGGACGTTCCTGCCGTTCCTTGGCTGCCAGTGCCTGAGGGGCCCTGTGATCCGGGGCTTTGACTCGAGGTGCTGCTGGTTGTCGTCGAGCTGGTGGATGACCCTCCGCCGCGTCCGGCGCTGCCCATGCTGATGGCGCCGGAAGCCAGTGCGCCGACCGTCCCTGCTGCCAGAGCGCCATTGCCGCCAGCGACAGCGCCAACCATGGGGGTGACGAACCGCATGAGGGCTGGCATGGCGAACAAGGCAATGATCATCAGAGCAAGTCCGGTGACTGTGGTCAGGAGCGCGGAGCCGAAGTCCTTGCCGTCACCAACGTTTCCGAAGATCTTGCTGCCGCTGAGCTGGAAGGCCGTCGCGTAGATAATGGCGGCCGCGGGTTTGTAGAGAATGAAGGCGATCAGCCATGCCGTGCACTTCTGGAACCACCCCTTGCCAGCTTCGGTGTTGGTGAAAGCTGCAGCCGTAGGGAAGATCCCCGTCAGGATGACGAGCAGGCCACCGCGGATGATCATGAGCACGATCTGCATGACGGAGGCCAGAATCGCGACCAGCCCTAGGAGAATGATCATGATCGACCCGAGCGGGCTGGTGGCCGAAAGCGCCAACAAGGCTGTGATGTTCTCGTTGAACGAGGTGCCGTTCGTGGAGTTAGTGATGATCCAAGCCGAGAACTGATCAGCGGCAACCGTCAGCAGTCCCACTGCTGCGACACCAGCGCCGGAGACGACGATCAGGGTCGCCAGCGAACGCACCAGATCCCGCAACGGTGCACCCCTGCGCTCAATCGTCATCTTGGCGGCACCCACGAGGACGGACAGCACAGCCAAGGAAGCCGTCCAGAAATAGAGACTGTTCTGCAGAAACAACACCGGATCACTCGCAGTCGACCCACCCGGGGCTGCGGTTAGAGCGGGAGTTCCCACATTCACCCAAAACGTCCCAAGCGTCTTGACGACGTTTCCCACAGCGTCTGCGACTGCCTGAGCCATGTTCTTGACCGCGTCATTGGCACGATCATTCGCCCAGTCTGAAACGACGCATCCAACTTCCCACGGTTTGCAGGGCTGCCCGTTCTCGTTGGCCGGAAACAAAGTTAGACCCCCGCCCAACTAATGAAGCTGTTCAAATCAGAGAGCTGTCGTGCTTCTGCCATGCCAGTGGCGGGCAGAACCCATTTCCAATCGCCGCCTTGCCACTGCATTGCCACGGGCACTGACCCGACGCTGCCGTTTGCTGCTGTGAGGCCGTATTCAATGACGGCGCGGTCGCCGGTGTAGTCCACGACCTTGTAGCCCGCGATCTGAAACGGTGCCGTCGTCGGGGCGCTGGTCGGTGGCTCCGACAGCATCTTGTCTCGTTCCGGTCCCTCGACCACGAGATGCTGGGCCAACAGGTCGGGACGTCCAGAACTCCCGAGAACAATCATGTTTGCCCCGGCGTAGAGCGCCCCGGTGGGTGAGTGTGCAAAGCAGGAGCGGAGTCCATTGGTTTCGGTCTTGCCGGGGCCGAATTGCGTCGGCGATGTTGGTGCGGCGATCTTGCCGACCAATTCCCATTTGGTATCGGCGGGTGCGGCGGCCGGCTTGGCCTGGTCACCGGATGGCAGGCCGCACACGCTGGACGCCGACGCCGCGGTCGGTTGACCGCTGCTGGTGCTTGTGTTGATGGTGCTCGGTTCAGGGGACGCCGTTTCCCCACCTCTGGGAACCAGGGCGAGGATGATCCCGAGCGCGACAATGATCGCCACGACAACGGCCGAGATGATGAACTTAGGTTTGGTCAGCGGATTCTGGTCTTCGTTCACTGTCGGTTCAGTCATGGCAAAGCTCCTTAGACCAGGGCGCCAACGACGCCGCCAGCGGAGGCTGCGAGGATGCAGCCGCCGAGGACCCATGCCAGCCGGCCGGCGTGCTCGCCGCCCTCGCCGCGTCGGTTGTTGATCATCATCGTTCCGGCTGTGATCAGGATGCCGGCCACGGCCAGGCCGAAGACGATCCAGGCGACCCACTTGAGGATCGTCAGCAACCCTTCAGCGCCGGGAGGGGCCTCGCCGGTGCCCGGGTTCGGTATCTCGGTGATGGCAAAGCTTGACCATTCGAGGGCCTTGGAGAACAACATTGGGTTTTCTTCTTTCTACTTGGCCGGGAGACCGGCAGTGGCAGCGACGGCGAGGCGTATCTGCTCGAGGACGGTGCGGGCTTCTTTGGGAAGTTCCTCGGTGGCGACGTCATGGCCGTAACGCCATCCGTCGACCCACGGGAAATGCCACAGGTGGGGCACTCCCCCACCGACGACGCGGGCGAAGTCGCGGATCTCTTTGGGGAGCCGTCCGGGAGCGTCAGCCATGACCATGAGGCCGGCGACGTGGATCCCGGGAAGTGAGCCCGAAGCCCATTCCGTTGCCGCCAGCCGTGCTGCGCGAAGGCCTGGGATATTGGACCGTGCAACGAGGACGATCACGGATCCGGCTGCCGTCAAGGGCCAGTGATGCTCGGCGGCTTTGGTGCTCTTGTCCAGGCGTGCAAGGGACGTTTCGCCCGCGCCGCCGTGGACGCCAAGCCACCAAAAATCCGGTTCCTTCCCCGCAGCGTTCCTTCGGGGAAGCCGGTCCGCGTGGTCCGGTTGCGGAACGCTCAGTTGCGGCCTCGTCGCCCCCGTTGGGATGAAAGGCGGCTCTTCCGGGAAGGCAAGAACGGGTTCGTCGATAGTTTCTGCGCCGAGCGTCACCCAGCGGTTCTTTGAGACCGGCATTTCACTTCCCCTACTAATGTCCGCAAAGATCGTATCGGTACCATCCGACACGAAAGGCCAAAAGTGACCCCCAACAACAGGTTTAGTACCTTTCAGTCACTTCCAGTACATCACAGTACCAATTTGTGGTCTATGCTGGCTCTATGCGGTGGGACGGACTGAGCGTGGACCCCAAGTACCTGGAAGCACTCTTCGCCAAGTACCCGGAGCGTCTTACGCCCCAGGACCTCGAGGAGATCTTCGGGTTGTCTCGAAACACCGTCTACCGCTGGCTCCAAACCGGAGTGATTCCTGCTTACCAAGTCGAGAAGACATGGTTGATCGCCAGAGATCAAGTCAAGGACTGGGTCTGGGAGAACCGGAACACGCTCAGGAAGGGCCAGACACCAGAAGTGAACGACGAGGACCAGCCCTAGGGCGAAGCAGCTGACGAGCAGATGTGAGGGGGACACATGCAATCACGAACGAGCGCGCCTGCGCTGGTCGCCGGCGCCGTCCTTGTACCCGCCGGCTTGGTGCTGTCCATCATCCTGTTCGGTGGGGGCTCTCAGGCCGTGGCCGACGTCTGCTCACCGACCGGGTTCAGCGTCAGCGTTGACGCAAGCCAGCTGCCCAAGGTCGCTGTCGCCGGTTACGAGGGCGAGCAGCTGAAGAACGCCGCCCTGGTCATCAACGCAGGAAAAGCCCTTGGCCTGTCGGCCCGGGGGCAGACGATCGGTGTCATGACGGCCATGGGCGAATCTGGGCTACGTGTCCTGGACTACGGCGATGGTCCGGGCCCTGACTCCCGGGGACTGTTCCAGCAGCGCGACAACGGTGCGTGGGGAACCTACCTGGAACGTATGGACCCTACGACTTCAGCCATGAGCTTCTTTACCGCCCTGCAGAAGATCAGCGGGTGGGAACAGCTCGAACCCACCACGGCCGCGCACCGGGTCCAGCGCAACGCCGACCCGTTCCACTACCAGTCCTACTGGGCGGCGGCCGTCGAGGTCGTCGCCGTCCTGGGCGACGCAAAGATCACCGATGCCGGCGGGGAAAGCTCCTGCGGCATCCCTGGGCAATCCGGCAAGGACGATGACCTGCCGTGGCGCACGGCCAAGATCTACGAGCCCTCCCCGCTGGGCATGTACAACCGCGAATGCGTCGACTTCGCCCTCTGGCGCGTCAACCAGCAACTCGGCAGCACCACGGCCCCCTACAAGGTCCTGAACGGCACCTTCCGGCCTGACGGTGCGGTGCTCGGCTCTGCCCTTACCTGGAAAGACGGCTGGGATGCCAAGGGCTGGCCCACCGGTGGAACACCCCGTGTCGGCGCTGTCGTTTGGTACTCCCCCGGCACCGGGGGCGCCGACGGCACCTACGGCCACGTCGCCGTCGTCAAAGCCGTCAATCGTGACGGCAGCTTCGTGGAAGAGGGCTACAACGGCAACCCTGCCCCGAATGACCACACCTATTACACCCGCACCGTAGAGAACAGCACTCCCAGCGCCTTTCTCTACCTGCCCGGCAGCGACTCACTGGAGGAACCATGAAACGCGCCCTGACAGCCCTCGCGGCCCTGCTCGTGTGCACGGCCTGCGCGCCGGTATCCACCTCAACACCCGCGGAACCATCGCCCAGTGCTTCCGCCGCCACCTCCGCCACGCTCAGCGCGGGCGGCAAGCCCCAAGCTCCCGGTGGCACAGCACCGGCTACCCTGGGCATCGCCTGGGACGAGGCAAGCAAAACAGCCGCGCTGGACACCGCGACCAAGGCCATGACGCTCTATGCCCGACCAGCAGTCACCGACAAGGTCTGGATCCAGGAACTCGGCCAGCTCCTGACCCCCCAAGCAACCGCCGATTACCAATACGTTGACCCGGCCAACATCCCGGTCACCAGGATCACCGGAGCGGGCCAGCTCAGGATCGAAGAGAGCAACGGTTTTGGCTGCCATGTCGTCTTTCCCACCGATGCCGGCGACTACGACGTGCAGCTGCTCCGCAGCGCAGCCGACAAACCCTGGCAGGTCAACCGTTTCACACCCCCGAACGGCACAAAGTAAGGACAGATGATGGAAACACAAGCACTCGACTTCCCCAAGATCAACGCCGTTCTACGCACCAACGGAACCGGCGAAGTCACCATCAACGGAACCTCCCACGCTATCGAGGCCGCCGACGAAGCCGCCGTCCTTAGCGATGCATTACGAATCATCACCGAAACCGCGGCTCAGCTCGGCCGACCCGTCCGCGTCAGCACCACCGACCCGGACGGGCAGGGCCTCATCATCGTCTCCCCCGAAGGCGTCGTCAGCGAGGCCGCACCGATCAAGCCCACCCCGCGGCGGGAGCAGGACCCTCTGCCGGACACAGCAGCCCCTTCGCCCGAGACGGCCAAGGCCACGACCAAGGCCGCGCCGGCTCCCACGCCAGCTTCGGTCCCCGATGCCTCTCCGGCCGAAGAAGTACCGGCACAAGCTGTCGACGCTGCGCCGGTGACCTTCGGTGCAGCCGTCACGCCCGCGGCCGCCCAGGGGCCCGCACCGGCCGCCAAAGCAGCCGCTGCGGAGCCTGCCACCCGGCGCAGCCTCAAAGACACCTCATTCCTCATCAGCGCGCCCGTGCTCCAGCCGGCCACGCGCGGCTGGCGCGGCGTTCTCAGCCGCCTGGGCTTCCGGATGGACCCCTCACCCGAAGAGTTGGCCGAACGCGAAGACATCCGCACAGTGAGCCAGCACTGGCCCGGCCCCCGCACCGTCGCTGTCGTCAACCGCAAAGGCGGAGCGAACAAAACCCCCACCGTCGTCATGCTCAGTGCGATCCTGGCCCGCTACAGCGGCGCAGCGACCGTGGCCTGGGACAACAACGAATCCCAAGGCACTCTCGGCTGGCGCACCGAACAGGGCGGCCATAACAACAGCGTCCTGGATCTCATCGACTCATCAAAGGCGCTGCTCTCCCCCAGCGCCCAAGCCGCCGAAATCGCCCAGTTCGTCCACCACCAGACGTCCGACAAGTTCGACGTCCTGCGCTCAGACGAGAACGAGGAGGGCGACCATGAAGTGACCGCAGAGGAGGTGGATATCGCCCACCAGGTACTCACCCGCTACTACCGGCTCATCGTCATGGACTCCGGAAACACGGCCCGCGCGGCCAACTGGCGGCGAATGATCCACCACACCAACCAGCTCGTGGTCCCCGTGACAGCCATCGAAGACCGCGCCGAGGCCGCGCGCCTGACCCTCCAAACGCTGGAATCCCGCGGCGGACACGATGCCGAGCTGGCCCGCAACGCCGTCGTCATCGTGTCCGAGTCCACCGACGCCAAACGCAGCATGAGCGGCGATGCGCTCAAGCGCGCCAAGGATGAAGCCCGGCGGATCGCAGACGGCTTCGCCCCCCATGTACGAGCCGTAGTCCGAATCCCCTACGACCCCGCCCTGGTCAACGGCCCCATCCGCTACGACGCCCTCCAACCCGCCACCCAACGCGCGTGGCTCGCCGCAGCCGCCGCGGTGGCCAAAGGCTTCTGACCTCGTCTAATGGAAACGACACGCCGAACGGGCCGCGCAGTTAACGGTACCGGTACCTATAGGCTGGGGTTTATGAGTACAGCCATCCACAGACGCGTACGGGGTACAGGGGCCGGCAACGTCGTCCTCAAAGTTGACGTTGCTGCCGATGCTAAAGCTCTGGTGGAACGTCTTGCCACCCACATGGGGCTCTCCAAAGGACAGGCAGCCGAACGCCTCCTGATGAGCATCCGGCTGGATGCTCGCGGGTTGCCTATTTGGCCTGACATAGACGACCACCAGGAACAAGGAGCCCTGCCTATCGATAAGGCTTCCTAACGGAAGAAGGCCCCTCCTAAAAGGAGGGACCTTCCTAATCCTTCGCTCAGATCCCTCATCCGCCAAGATCCGGATCCGAGCTGTTACAACACCCACGCTGTGGGTGCCATTTGTGTTACCTCGAAAGGAACTACTGTCCCTATGGTACCGGAACCGGTATTGACGTCAACGCATGCCCTTGTGAGTGTCGCTCCACGTCCCAAGCCGGAAGATGCATGGGGTCTTGCTCCGCTGATTGCTGGCGCGCCTTCGTACCGGTTGGGGCGGTGGATTGGGCAGAGGTTTCAATATCCTCGGCCGAAAAATGCGCCGAAGATCACTCCGTCTTTGCCGGGACATCCTGCTGCTGTAATGGTGCACGGCACGGATGGCCGAGTCTCCACGCTGTGCTTGGACTTTGATACCTCGAAGGCGCTGAAGGGCGTGGTGGACTCGGACGCGGTCCGGGTGGGCCAATTGTTGTCGGCGTGCGGCATGAGGTTCGTGGAGGATTTCTCCCCCAGCGGTGGACGACACCTGTACGTGCCGCTGCACGACCGGATGGACGCAGCCGAGGCCCGGGAGCTGGTCGAAGCGCTAGCCCTTATGGCCACCAGTCTTGACCCGAGCCCCCACCAGAACATCACAGACGGGTGCATCCGTGTCCCAGGAACGATCCACAAGTCCGGTGGCCACCAAACCCTCATCACTCCCCTGTCCCAGGCGTACGACATCCTGCGCCGCCGCAACCCAGCACGGGGCTTAGTGCAGCTGCGTACGGCGTTGGCGCCGGAACTGGCCCGCAAACGCGCACTCAAGGCCCGCGAAGCGAAGACCGTAGCCGCTCAACGGACCGGCGGGCTGCCGGCGCTCTCACTGAGATCCAGTAGTGAGACCCCGCTGCGACGGGTCGCACGAACCGGTTTGTACGACACGGCTAAGTACAAGGGCCCGTCCGAGGCCCGAATGGCCGTGCTGAACCACTTCAGTGCCTGTGGCTGGTCCCTGCAGCACGTAGAAAACGAACTCGTCGGCCAGTTCCCGGGCCTAGCTGCCCTCTACGGATCTGCAGAACGCCAGGCAAGGCTCCTTCCGTACGAGTGGGCCAAAGCCCAGGCCTTCACCGGTGCAGCTTCGAGCGCCCGAAAACCGCTCCCCCGTAATCGCGGGGAAAGGAGTGCACTTATTAACAACACAAGCGCCACTTTAACCACCGGGGGGGCAAGCAAACCCAGCAGTGCTGCCGTACACCAACTCGTGAACGACTTGGAAAATGTTCTGTACGCAGTCCTTGACCACAGACTCCAAAAACGCGGTCGAGAAGGCCTCAGCCTCCGTCTACTGATCCGCGGATTGTTGGGATACATGCGGGCTAGAGAAACAGACATCCTGGATGTCGGTTGCCGCACTCTTGCTGTCGCGATGGGGAAACACCACGTCACCATCGCCAGGCTGCTGCCCGTCTTGGTTCAAGCTTCTGATGGGATCCTCACTAAGATCGCCGACGCACGTCAGAAGGCGGCCGATGTTTACCTCATTCAACTCCCTGAGCACTACCAACAACTTGCACGGGAACTAACGTGGCGGAAAGGAAAAATTCATGCCGTCCGCCCCGTGTTTCGGGCCCTGGGAGACGTGGCTGCCCTTGCCTATGAGGCAATTGAACGTGGGCGCCACTCCCCCACCACCGCGGAAGTGGCCCGCAACAGTGGTGTCAGCCGCAACGCCTGCTCGGCCGCATTGGCTGAGATGGAGACACTCGGCATGATCCAGCGCCACGGTAGAACGTGGAAAACCACTTCAGTGAACCTCCGCATGCTCGCCGCCAGGCTCGGAGTGCTCGACGACTACCTTGACCACATCCGGCGGAATCGTCACGAACGCGCGATCTGGCATGCCTACCTCGATAGGTTCAAGACACTCCAGCTTGCGATCGATGAGGTCGATTTGTTTGATTCTGAAAGGGATGAGTATTGGCTACCCCCGGATGATGCGGCAGTGTGGCGAATAGATCAGCCCGCATAGGTCTCTGGTGCAGTTGATTTCGCTGGCAGCTACCAAAATGCTAGTGAATCGGTAGTGCCTTAGTAGTGTTTCGCTAGCACAGCGTTTCGAGTTGGTCCCACATCCCTGCTGAGCGTGGGTGACGATTGCGTGGAGCTTATGCTCGCGTCCAGCAGTTTGAGGTTGATCCTCAGCCACGGTCGTGTAGTAGTTCGATAGCACTTTGAAACTGCTCCGATAATTTGGGCTGTGCATTGGTACGCCGCCCACGTACTGATACTACTTTCATAGTGCTATCGAATAAGTAGTGTTTCGCTAGCAAACTTGCTCCTTTGGCAGTCATCAGCTGCCCCTCAGTTTCACAATCACTATCAAATCAATAGTGATTCAATAGCAATTTAGTAGCGAGCAGTATTCCATATGACGCGCATGACTCCAGTCAGGGAGGTGAGTACTTGGGCTTGCTGGCGGCCTGGTCCCTCAGCGCCCATCGCTATCAATCGGATAGTGATGTGATAGCAGTTGAAACTGCTATCACCCTATCCGAGGATCTTCTCTCGATCCGGCCCATTTGCTACTGCTTTCATAGTGCTATCAAACAGGTAGCGTGTCGCTAGCCTTTTGCTATCAACCTCGGCATTAGGTTGGAGGCATGATCATTGTTGTGGGTAGCGAAAAGGGCGGCGTCGGCAAGTCCACGGTTGTAACCAACCTTGCTGTTGAGCTGGCGAAGCGGGGGATGCGCATAGCGGTCGTGGACGGCGACCGGCAGCGGTCCACTGCTCGTTGGGCAGTAGACCGCGAAGAGGCCGGGCATGAACCTCGCATCTTTGTAGTGGAGAAACTTGGGAGCCTGCACGAGACGCTGCGTGAACTGGATACGAGCTATGACGTTGTCCTTGTCGATGTGGCAGGGAAGGACAGCAAGGAGATGCGCACAGCCATGACTGCGGCCCACCAGTTGTTGATCCTGACGCAATCGAGTCAATTTGATCTCGACACACTCGCGACTGTCGATAGGTTGATCGAAACTGCCCGTGACTTCAATCCCTCCCTTCGAGTCAGAGGGGCTCTTACACGGGTATCAACCAACGCGTTCGAATCTGAAAGTGGCGACGCCAGGGATTACCTTTCCGACTATCCGAGTATCGAACCACTGCGAACCGTTCTGTACGAGCGCAAGGCTTATCGAGACGTGGTGGGGGAGGGGCTCGGAGTTGTTGAGTGGAAGAACCCTAAGGCGGCGAGGGAAATCCGTGGGCTGGTAGAGGAGTTGATGGGGTAGTGGCAATCAAGAAGCGGTCCGCGTCCGAGAAAGCTAGGGACGAGGCTATCGAGGCGTTTGGCAATGCCGCTGAACCACTACTGACCTCGCCGGCTGTCAGCGCTGAGCGCGGAATTCCAGCCAGGCCCAGTGTCACGCCCACACTTAGTGATTCGAGGGACAAGGGGACTGCCAGAACGATGTTGCTTCGTTTTGACGAGGACCGTGAACTCATGGACTTACTTGCGGACGTGGCGAAGCTCGAAGGCCGAAAGAAGCATCCGATGGCATTGCGCGCTCTTAGGATCGGTCTCGAGCAGGTCCGCGACAGTTACGAGTAAGTAAGCCACCTGGATCTATGAAGTTGCTATCAAGTTGATAGCAACTTCATAGCAGTCACAGGGGACTGCTGAAGGTTTAGTTGACAGCTGGGGTTGATAATTTCTTACGCGGCTGAGGCCGCGTTTTTTATTGTCTCAAACTCGAT
>DATFAE010000143.1:0-4932 GCA_035254945.1 Arthrobacter sp.
ATTCCCGCGGTCCGCTGGCTGACTTCCCCAAGCAGGGCCTGATTGATGTGGACTGCGGTGTTCGGCGGCAGGCCGTTGAACCCGTTCGCTCCTCCGCTCAGAGCGGCGAGGTCGACCGTGGCGCTGCTGTTGCTGAGGTCAGTGGTGACGACACCGTCGCTGATGGTTCCCGTCAGCAAGGGCGGCAGCCCATCGAGATCGAGGGCCCCGATGGTGATGACCGTGTTCACGGTTCCAAGTGTGAGGCTGCCCGCCGCGCCTTGTACGAGTGCCCTGATTCCGGTGTTGACTGCGGTCGTGACCTGTCCGCCGGGGTCGTCGAGGGAGGCAAGGTCATCTGCCGCGGTGGCCATCGCCGAAGTGGCTGCGGCCGTCATGCTTTGAACGGCAGGGACTCCTGCCTGCAGGTCTACACCGGCAACGCCATAGGTTCGGCTCTCGACCGGAACGGGGTTCGGTGTGGGCCAGCCATTGACAGGCAGGCATGCATCCACTTCGGCGGAGCTGGCGACGGCACCGATATTCAGGGTCATGTCCGCAGCGGAGGCTGGTACGAGCGAGGCGAGGGTAATGCTGGCCGACCGGGGCATGGTGGTTGATCCGTCGGCCGTCCCGGTGGCGTCAATGGCCCCGGATTGGTCGCTCACGGCCCCCGCGGCCGCGGCCGCCTGGCCGCTGCCCGTGGCCCGGCCCCACTGGTTGTAAGCGCCGGCTTCTCCTGCGGCCGCGTCGAGTCCCAGCGTTGCCGAAAGCAGCGGACTACCCAGTGCGCCGGCCTCCAGTGGAGCGCTGAAAGTAACCGGTCCGATCTGGTTCGCGGATGCAGGGGACACTGACACCGTTCCCCTTGTGTTTTCAACGGTGAGGCCTTGGAGTGCTGCAAGGGAATCCAGATCATCTGATCCAAGTAGCCCCGAAAGTTGCCGGGCTGCTGACTGAGTCCGGAACAGCGTCGTTGTACTGCAGTTTCCGGCGTTCATGACCCCGGCCGCAGTGCCGACATATTCATCGTCCGTCCAGGCAGCATCAGTGGCCGAGCTCAAGCCCAGCAATGATGCGGCAGCAACGACAATTGCGGTTATACCTGTCGCAGCCTGGCGCCGCTGAGTTGCGACTCTCATGGTTGCCTGGCCGCCCGCCGGCACCGGATTAAGAGCGCCCCCAGCAAGGTCAAGCCGGCTGCACCGAAGAGATAGGGCACAACATTCGCGCCTGTGACTGCGAGGTCCGCAGCCGGGGGCGCGGTGTCGCCGTCACCGGCGACAATGCCAATCCCAAACGCCAGCGTCCCATTAGCGCCGGTGGCAGTGGCGGGACGTTCAAGCCGGAACAATACCCAGGGCTGATCGGCTTTCGTGAAACGACCGAGCGGATAGGCCGTACTTCCGCCGCTGCTGAACGTATCGGCGGCGAGTATTTGCCGGGCACCTGGCCCGCACAGCATGGTGGCATTCTTGCCGCTGGTCCCGGACCACTGGACGGGGCAGGATTGTGCCGTGACCGTGTAGGCCTCTGGCCCGCTGGACAAAGACCCTGAACCTTGAAGTTCCACGGTTGCGGTGGCTGATTCGGGGCCGTCCAGCACGGCGCCCACCTGCCAGCTGAAAGACTCGCCTGGCTTGAGAAATGGAATGTTCAGAGGGTAGATGGAGGAGGTCAGACGGAGCATGCCTTCACCTCCGGTCTGGGGCACAGGCCACACCGGGTCTGCGGCCGCGACGGGGCTCTGCACCGCGAGGGACAGGAACACGCAGGCAGCAATAACCGCAGCACGCAGCCATGTGCCGTTCTGCCGAGGGCAACGGCGAGGGAAGCCGGGCAGGCGGACGTGCAGCTGGCGCCGCTGACCTGTCATTCGCTGATCCCGTCTTTCACTGTACTTGGGTGGTGTCTGGGATCGGGGGCGTTTCCCGCCTTGGCTTGGGATTCGTCCTGCGCGGCCAGAACGACCAGACGACAAGTGCCGTCACAAGCACCGTGCTGGTACCCAAAGTTATGGGGGATCTCAGATCCATGACCCAACTGCCCAGCCCCGGTACGACGAAGAGCATCTGCCGCGCCGTGGCAACCCGGTACTCCACAGGGTCCGGGGACCGGTTGGCGTCACCCTTGAGAACAAGACTTGCGTGGCCGGGCAAGGCAGGATCAGGGGTGACGCTAACTACGCGGTGCGTGATCGGCGTCGAGGCAGGTGTCCGCGAAACGGTCGCGACGTCGCCGGGTTTCAGCGATGAAGCGGGCACTTCCCTGACTGCGGCGAGGGCACCAACAGGGTAGGCCGGTTCCATGGATCCGCTGCGGAAGACCACAAATGTGACATTGAAAAGGGCAGCCGCGATCAGTGCAGTAAGGCATAGCCCGCCGAGCACGGCAAGGACGGTGAGGACCGTTTCCCGCGCTCCTGTACGAATACTCGTATACCGGCGTGCCCGCCCCTCTGCGCTAAGTCCTCTCACAGGTGTCATGACTCCGCGCGGCTACGATCCGACGATGCTGGTGAACCGCCAGAGTGGGACGACATTCTTGCCTTGAAGCGCAGTATCGGAAGTTCCGGCAGGAAGGGTCAGCGCGAAGCACAGGTCCACCGGGGCTCCCGCGGCGCCACCGGACCCTGCCGGCAGGCCGAACGACGCCGCACCGACTGTGTCCAGGCCGGAGGCGGCTGCCATGAGAACCTGTCCGCCGGTCTGATCACCGCCATTACTGCAGTCAGTTGCCCCGACGTTCACCCAGGCCTGTACGGTCAGTGCCTCATATAGTGCAGTGCTGTTGGCGTTGCCAACTGCCGGAACCGATGCCTGCCGTGCCTCGGCGAGGCTGACTGTCAGCGCTTCGGACCCTGCCTTCGCCCGGAGCTGGAAGGGAGCGTAGACCGTGTCCCCGGGAAGGAGGCTGGCAGCTTGGACGGTGAAGTCCAGGTAACCGCCGTTGGCGTCCGGCTCATCCGTCCAGGTTCCGGCCGCAAACGGGGCCACGGTGTTCTGTTCCATGGCATAGATCTTGGTACCGGGATTACTATCATCCGGCCCCGCGCCGCCGAACACCCATTCGTTGTCCGTCCAGGCAGCCAGTGTGGAGGCTGCTCCGATCCCCAATACCAGTCCGCCGGCCAGCAGCGCCCGCACTTTGTCCCTACGGCGTGAATCGCGCACAGTTGTGTCTTTGTCAGTCATTTTGGTCCCCCCAAAAAAAGTTGTTAGGAATCCTTTCGCCCACGTCCGTGGGCGAAGGACAGAAGCGGCGGACTATCCTCAGAAGGTCGCGCCACCGACCCTTCCGGGCCTTCGATATACGATCCTTCAAGCCGCTGATCAATATTTGGACAAGAATGCCGCAGGTTTGGCCAAGATATTCGCAAGGTGTTCCACGCCGGGCTGCCTTCTGCAAGGTTCCGGCGCGGAAACAACAACTCCATAATGAGCTCGGCTCCGCAGCCCGTCAGGCATGACACGCTTCTTGGCCGAGTGACTTACGGCCGAACGCGAGAATGATGCCGGGACTGAGCGAAGACGAAATGTACGGAAGTCATGTCAGCTGGTTCCTTCTCAACCGACTCATGCCTGCATTGTCAGCGTCATTCTGGACAGCAATGGCGCAGAAAGTACCAGGCGCATGCGCGAAATTTCACGGAAGTGCGGATGCACCGGGCACGACCGGCCTTGTCGACCGGCGGCAGTGTGCGCGGCTCGGAGTATTAGTCACCGAACGGCTGGTGGATTAGGTCCAAATCGAAATAGTCGAGCCCAGGTTCCGAGCGAGGCGTCAAATGCCGGGTGTGTCGGCTTCCCCGAGCGTCCTATACCCAGCTACGTGGTGATGAAGAGCTGCTCGCGGCTGATACCAGCCTTTTCGGACTCGGCCTGCTGGCAGTCATATGGCGGTGTTCGTCAGCGCCGCCCTTGTGCGGTCTGCATTCGTGGAGCAGCCAGCCCCGTACAGACGGCCGCCGCAGGCGCCGGGACCCGTCGTGGACGCGGTCCCGTAAGTCAGGGTGACCTGATGGTTAGGGCTACCTGTTTGCCTTACGGCCCAGTCGGCTCGAGTGCGCCTACTGACCTGTTCAATTAGATCGCCCGGCATTCGTTTGGTTCGGTGGTTTGAGTTCTGCCTGCTCGTGGTCGCCCTCTTGAAGTCAGCCGCCGGATGCGGTCGGAACGGCGCTGGGTGCGGGAACCGCCGGTTCCGTCGTCGGCACTTCGCCTGCGGGGCTGCTTTCCGGGGCCGCACCGCCGGGTGCAGGCGTCGCGGCACTGGGTGCCGCCGTCGTGGTTCCGGTCGGATCAGCTGCCGGGGCTGTGGTCCCCGGCATGGGGTCCTGGCTTGATCCGGGTGACGGGGTGGCTGGTGTTGCTGGCGGCGTTGACAGGCCGGTTCCCGGGGTGACGGTGGGGTCGGTTTTGACGATCCGGATGATCTGGTCTTTGTAGGCGCTGAGGCGTCCCTGGATCTCAGACAGGGGGACGTTGTGGAGGTTCCGTCCGTACTCGGCGATCTCGGCCCACAGGGCATTCAGCTTGGCCTCTCCGTCGTCGCTGAGGGGTCCGTCAAGGGTGAGGACGAGTTGCCTGGCCAGGGCGTAGGTGAGGCAGCGGACGCAGTTGTAGTTGGCGGCAGCGGACAGGTTCTCCGGGACGATCACATCGGCCTGGCCGACTATCAGCACTACTTGGAAGCCGACGGCGACGGCGGCACAGTCGCTGCAGCTGGCGAAGGCGTAGGCCTCGTTGGTGGTGTCCACGGGTTGGTCGTTTTCGGCCCAGACCAGCGCGAAGGCGACGTCGTAGGCCACGGACCCGTCCTGGGTGTTAACGGCCAAAGCCTGGTTGCTGTCTTCCTTGGGTGCGGCCGGGCTGTCGAACGGGAATACCCACGACGGCGCCGGGGCGGTGTCCGCTGCTGTTCCGGTTCCGGTGGAACCGGTGCGGGGTACGA
>DATFAE010000144.1:0-27689 GCA_035254945.1 Arthrobacter sp.
CACATCGGGCCCGGAGGTCGCTTAGCGACCGATGGAGCCCCTATGCGTCGTGTCTAAGCGCCGGCGAAGAGGCGTCGCTTGGCGGAGCCCACCACGGACACTTACGAAGCCCCGAGAAATGCGGCAGCGGGTTCGTGGCCTTTGACCTCCAGGGTCCAGTCGGGGCGCTTGAAGGAGGCTGGGGTGAGGCGGACTTTTTGGACGTCTTCGGCTTTGCCGCCCCAGTTCATCCGGCTGACGCCGTTGAGCTCGTAGCCGAGCGCGCGCGACACGCCCAGCGAGGCGGCGTTCCAAACGGCGGCTTCAGACTCCGCCACATCGGCCTTGAGCCAGTCGAAGGCATAAAGCGCGACGGCGGCGCGCATCTCCTTGCCGAACCCCTGGCCGTGGACGGACTGCCTGAGCCAGGAGCCGGTGCTTACGGTCCTGAGCGCGGCGAAGTCCCTGGCGCCTACGTCCTGGCAGCCGATGAACCCGTCTTCGTGCCAGATGCCCAGAAGCAGGGTCCAGGATTCCGGGGTGGCCTCGCTCCGGCAGCGCCAGTACCATTGCGCCATCTTCGGCCCCAGTTCCGCTGAGGGGAGTTCCGCCCACGGCGTGCTGAAGGGGCTGCGGCCTGGTTCGTGCACCCCGCTCCTGGCTGCCGCTACCGCCGCCGGAATGTCGTCATCCGTGACGGGCCGCAGTACCAGCCGGGGTGTGGTCAGCGTCAGGCCGAAGAGGGGCCAGAGGGAAGTCAGCGCGGTCATCAGGGAAGCCTAGCCCACGGCCGGCCGCGGCGCCCGTCACGCGGCATGCAGGCGCCGTGGCCGCGGCTGCTCAGGCGGAGATATCCCAGCTGATGTGGCGGCGAACGTCCGTGAGGTTCATCGACTCCGCCAGGAAAAGATCATCCAGCATGTATTCGTCAACCGCGATCACCCGAAGCCAGTGTCCGTAGTCAGGCGTGGCATCTTCCAGCGACTGGCTGGACACGCAGACCCCCGTCTCCAGGTCGATCCGCACCCGGTTACTGCCCGGCATGCACAGCGGTGCGGCAGGATCGGCGGCATGGTAGGCGGCTGTCGGGCTGACGATGGCCTCAAGGACCTGCCGCCCGTCCTGCTCTGTCCGGCGCACTTCAGCAATTTCGACGGCGTTGCTGCCCGGAAATTCCAGGGGGACCGGGGCGTTGCCGGCCAGTTCGACAGGGTCCAGGGCCGCGGAAAAGCGGCCGTTGCCAAAGCCTGGTTCACCGTAGGCGGCCTCGGGGCGGCGCCTGACCAGGCCGCCGTCGTCGTAAACGGGCGCCACCAGGTGCGGCGGAAGCAGCCACGACTTCCGGGTGGCACTGACGTAGAACCCGTCCTTGGAGTCGTTGATCCCTGTGGTGCTGTGCAGGACAAGTCCGTCGGCGGTTTCGAGGCGGAGGGCACCCGGCCGGCGCAGCCAGGCGCGTACCAGGGGCGCGGCAGGGTCCGGCGCCTCCGCGAAGGGCTCGTCCCAGTACTCAAAGCGCAGGCTCTGCCATTTCCAGGGTGAGGACCTGCAGAGGTTCCGGAACACCGTGACCAGGTCCGCGCGAGAATCGCCGCGGTCTGGATCCGGCCGGCGCCTGGTGTCCCATGTCGACATATCCACAGTTTACGCGTGGGCCCTCCGGCAGGAAGCGAAAATCCAGTAGCATCCGAGGGGTGATCCGACGACTGGATGAACTTTGGGAAGCTGCTCCGCTGGCCTTCTGGCTGGTTCTGGCGGCGTGCGCCTATTTTGTGGTGATGGCTGTACGGCTGACCGCCATCGACGTCCGCCACCATCTGCTGCCCAACCGGATCGTTTTTCCTTCCTACGCGGTGGCGGGTGCCCTGCTGGCAGCGGCTGCGGTGGTTCCGGTGGTTGCCGGGGCCTGGTCGCTGCCAGCCGGGCCGGACGGCGCCGCAGCCCTGTTTGGCCTGCCTGCCCTGCGGATCGTGGCCGGGGGAGCGGTTCTTTGGGGCTTCTATTTTGTGCTGCGGCTGGTGTATCCCCCCGGGATGGGATTCGGGGACGTGAAGCTCGCGGGTGTCCTCGGCATGTACCTCGGGTATCTGGGATGGACCCACATTTTTGCGGGGACCTTTGCGGCGTTCCTGCTTGGCGGCCTCTGGAGCCTGGCCCTGCTGGCCGCCCGCCGGGGAACGCTGAAGTCCTCCATCCCGTTCGGCCCGTTCATGCTGGCGGGTGCGGCTGCTGCCATGCTGCTGCCTGCGTGAGAGTCCTGTCAGCCTGGACGCGCCGGCAGTGGCCGCCCGCCGTCGCCCGTTAGGCTGGCAGCATGCCTGCTCCTGACTACATCCTGAAGCTACGCGAGAAAGTCGGCCACGACCCGCTGTGGGTACCCGGTGTCCGGGGAGTGGTCCTTGACCACTCTGGCCGTGTTCTCCTGGCCCGCCGCGCTGACAACGGTCACTGGGCGCTGATCAGCGGCATGCTGGATCCGGGCGAGCCGCCGGCCCGGGGACTTGTGCGGGAAATCTTCGAGGAAACCGCAGTGGTGGCAGAGGCAGAACGGGTTGTCTCGGTGGGCACCGTCGGACCGTTCACTTATCCCAACGGCGACGTCTGTGAATTTCTGGACGTGGTGTTCCTCTGCCGCTACGTTTCAGGCACGGCACGGGTTAACGACGACGAGTCGCTCGACGTCGGCTGGTTCAGTTTGGATGGCCTGCCCGAGCTGATGCCGGGCCACCTCACCAGCATCCGCCGTGCCTTGGCTCCGGCGGAGGCCGCGCACTTCGAGCCCTGACCGGCTGGCAGCCTCCTGGAACGCGGCAGGGCCGCCGCAACCCCCAAGATTGCGGCGACCCTGCGGGCCTTTGTGCAGCATCAGCCTTCCTGCCCCTGCCTCAGTGGCAGACAGCCGTACGACGGCGGTCAGCGGCGCTGGGGGACCAACTCGCCGTCGTCGTCCTTAATGCCGTCGGTGTCCCCGTTCCCCGGTTCCTCCCGCGCGGAGTCCCCGGCCGGTTCGCCGCGCAGCAGTGCAGCGTGTTCCGCTTCGAGGCGCTCTGCTTCCTCGCCGCCCACGGCCTCGCCGCGGGCCACCATGCCGGCGGTGTCCGACAGCGGGATCTGTTTCAGGGTGATGGCCAGGACCAGGGCGACCGCCAGGAACGGAACCAGGTACCAAAAAACCGGGGCAAGGGAGTCTGCGTAGGCGTTCACGATCGCGTCACGCAACTGATCCGGCAACTCGCTCAGCGCCTGCGGGTCCAGCGTGCTGGTGGACTGTGCCGCCTGTTCCGTGGAGGCGCCGGCTCCAGTGAAGGCCTTCGTCAGTGATTCTGCGAGCCGGTTGGTGAAGATGGAACCGAAGACGGCCACGCCCAGGGATGCCCCGACTTCGCGGAAGTAGTTGTTGGTGCTGGTGGCGGTGCCGATCTGATCCGCCGGAACGGAATTCTGCACCACCAGGACGATGACCTGCATGATCGATCCCAGTCCGGCGCCGAAAACGAGAAGCTGAACACAGATGACCCAGATGGGGGTTTCGGCTGTCAGCGTCGTGAGCCAGAGCATCGCCGCGATGGTCAGGCCGGCACCCAGGATCGGGAACACCTTGTACTTTCCGGTTTTGGAGATCCGGATGCCCGAATAGATGGCCATGCCCATCAGGCCCACCATCATCGGCAGCATCAGCAGCCCGGACTCGGCAGCGGAAGTGCCGGAGGACATCTGCAGGAAGGTGGGCACAAAAGCGATGGCGGCGAACATTCCAAGGCCCAGGGTGAAGCCGATGGCCGTGGCGTTGATGAAGATCCGGTTTTTGAAGAGGCTGAGCGGGATGATGGGGTCCTGGGCGCGGCGTTCCACCGTTACAAAGGCTGCAGCCGCGACCACCAGCCCGGCTCCGAAGGCCCAGGTCAGGGGTGAGTCCCAACCCTCGTCCTTCTTGCCGCCGAAGTCGGTGAAGAAAATGAGGCACGTGGTGGCGGCGGACAGCAGGAGCACACCGAGGATGTCGATCCGCTTTTCGGCCTTCTTGTTCGGCAGGGTGAGCGTGAACCAGGCGATGGTGAACGCGGCGATGCCGATGGGGATGTTGATGTAGAAAGCCCATTCCCAGGTCAGGTGGTCCACGAAGAATCCACCGAGCAAGGGGCCGGCCACTGCGGAGAGACCGAAGATGGCGCCAAGGGGTCCCATGTACTTGCCACGGTCCTTGGCGGGAACAATGTCCGCAATGATGGCCTGCGAGAGGATCATCAGGCCGCCGCCGCCCAGGCCCTGGATGGCACGGAAGATGACGAAGCCCCAAAAATCGGTGGCGAAGGCGCAGCCCACCGAGGCGAGGGTAAACAGGGCTATGGCCACCAGGAAGAGGTTCCGGCGGCCCAGGATGTCACCGAACTTGCCGTAGATGGGCATCACGATGGTGGTGGCCAGGAGGTAGGCGGTGGTGATCCACGCCTGGTGCTCCACGCCGCCGAGCTTGCCCACGATGGTTGGCATTGCGGTGGAGACGATGGTCTGGTCGAGGCTGGAGAGCAGCATTCCGGCAATGAGGGCCGAAAAAATGATCCAGATGCGTTTCTGGGTCAGCAGCAGCGGACCGGCTGCTGCCTTGGGGCTGACAGTGGTGCTCATGAGTGTCCTTCTGCGGGTACTGGTTCTGGGAGCGGCTGGGAAAAGAGCTGGCTGGCGGCGGAGATGTTCTCCATCAGCAACTCGGCGTAAGGGCGGGTGTTGCCTTCGGAGAAATAGGCCATGCTGCTTTTCCGGGCGATGGTACCCAGCAGCACAACGGCCATCTGGACCACTGGGTGGTCAGCTGCCACGCCCTCGCGCAGCGCAACGTCCCGGGCGAACTGTGCTTCACGTTGTTCGGTCACGCCGATGATCCGGAGGATCAGCTGGGGTTCCTTCTTGACGACGCCGATCAGCTGGCGGGTTTCCTCTTCGGAGGCTGCCATGTGCTCGGAAAGCCTCAGGGACAGCCGGACGAGGTCCTGGAACAGCGTGGGTGAGATTTCCCCGGGGGGCGAATCGTTGCCGCCAGCCACGAACTCCTCCAGGACGTCTGCAGGGATGTCCTCGTCAATGTGGCCAAGGATGGCGTCTTCCTTGGTGGGGAAGTAGTTGAAGAACGTCCGGCGGGAGATATCGGCACGCTCGCAGACTTCCTCCACGGTGTAGCCGTTCAGGCCGCGCTCGGCGGTCAGGGCCCGCGCGGCGGCGGTGATGGCCGCGCGTGTGGCCGCGCGTTTGCGCTCGCGGAGGCCGCCTTCAATTACTGCACTATCATTCACGGAGTAAAGTTTTGCACTCAGACCAAAATAGTGCAAGTTTCTTTAGTGCCCGGGAATGGCGCGAACGTACACTTGGCGCCCTTGCTGCGCAAAACTGCCTTAACGCAAAACGGCCGCCCACCTTCGCGATGAAGGTGGGCGGCCGCCGTCGTGCTTTATTTAGGCCTTGTGCGGCGGGCGCGTCATGGACATAACGTCCAGTGCGGTGTCCAGCTGCTCTTCGGTGACCTCGCCGCGCTCCAGGAAGCCCATGGCGACGACGGTCTCACGGATGGTGAGGCCCTCGGCTACTGCCTTCTTGGCGATCTTCGCCGCGTTTTCGTAGCCGATGTACTTGTTCAGCGGCGTGACGATGGACGGCGATGCTTCGGCGAGGAAGCGGGCGCGCTCCACGTTCGCCGTGATGCCGTCGATCATCTTGTCGGCCATGACGCGGCTGGTGTTGGCCAGCAGGCGGACGGACTCGAGCAGGTTGGCGGCCATCACAGGGATGCCGACATTCAATTCGAAGGCGCCGTTGGTGCCGGACCAGGCGATGGCGGTGTCGTTGCCGATGACCTGCGCGGCCACCATGATGGATGCCTCGCAGATGACGGGGTTGACCTTGCCGGGCATGATCGAGGATCCGGGCTGCAGGTCCGGGATGGCAATTTCGCCCAGGCCGGTGTTTGGTCCCGAACCCATCCAGCGGAGGTCGTTGTTGATCTTCATGAAGGAGATCGCGATGTTGCGCAGCTGGCTGGACGCTTCAATGAGGCCGTCGCGGTTGGCCTGGGCCTCGAAGTGGTCGCGGGCCTCGGTCAGCGGCAGGCCCGTGTCGGTTGCGAGCAGTTCAATGACGCGCTCCGGGAAGCCTGCCGGGGTGTTGATCCCGGTGCCCACAGCGGTGCCGCCGAGGGGAACTTCAGCCACGCGGGGGAGCGAGGCGTTGATGCGCTCGATGCCGTAGCGGACCTGGGCAGCGTAGCCGCCGAACTCCTGGCCCAGGGTTACGGGGGTGGCGTCCATGAGGTGGGTGCGGCCGGACTTGACGACGTCCTTGAACTCCACGGCCTTGCGCTCCAGGGACTCGGCCAGGTAGCCGAGGGCCGGGATGAGGTCATTGATCAGGGCCGAGGTGGCTGCAACGTGCACCGACGTCGGGAAGACGTCGTTGGAGGACTGCGAGGCGTTGACGTGGTCGTTCGGGTGGACAACCTTGTCGCTGCCGGCGGCCTTGAGGGCGCGGGTGGCCAGTTCGGCGATGACCTCGTTGGTGTTCATGTTCGAGGACGTGCCGGAGCCGGTCTGGAAAACATCGATCGGGAAGTCGCCATCGTACTTGCCCGAAGCTACCTCATCGGCGGCCTCAGCAATCGCCTTGGCCAGCTCGCCGTCGAGCACTCCAAGTTCTGCGTTGGCCTGGGCGGCTGCCTTCTTGACCCGGGCGAGGGCCTCGATGTGGGCGCGTTCCAGGGTTTTGCCGGAGATGGGGAAGTTTTCAACTGCACGCTGCGTCTGTGCACGGTACAGGGCGTTCACGGGGACGCGGACTTCGCCCATCGTGTCGTGTTCAATACGGAATTCTTCAGTGGAAGTCATGGGGCTAGCTTAGGACGCACAGAGGCCGCACCGAAAACCGTGAACGGCATGCTACGGGCACCGCCGAAACGGCCCAAGCGTCCCGGGTCAGAGCTCTCCGATTCCGGAAACAAGGTCCGCGCGGCCGTCGGCGAGGCTGTACGAAAGTCCAATAACCGCTGCCCGGCCGCTCTCGATTGCGTCCGAAATCACACGGGAGCTGTCCACGAGCCGGTGTGAGGTCTGCTTGACGTGTTCCACCACCATGTCGTTCACCTCTGTTTTGTCATTCCGGAGGGACGTCAGCACGGACGGCGTGATGCGCTCCACCAGGTCCCGGATGAAGCCCACCGGCATCTGCCCGGTTTCGACGGCGGACTTCGTGGCGCTCACGGCACCGCAGCTGTCGTGTCCCAGCACCACGATCAGCGGCACCCCCAGCACACCGATGCTGTATTCGAGCGAGCCGAGGACGGCGTCGTCGATGACCTGTCCTGCCGTCCGCACCACAAAAACGTCACCGAGTCCGACGTCGAAGATGATTTCGGCGGCGAGGCGGGAGTCTGAGCAGCCGAAGATCACCGCAAACGGATGCTGGTTCTCCACAAGCGAGGAACGCCGGGAGGCATCCTGGTTGGGGTGGGAGGATTCGCCGTTGACGAAGCGTTCGTTGCCTTCGCGGAGTCGCCGCCAGGCCAGGGCCGGAGTCAGGTAGGTTGCCACGGCCCTACCTTACGATGTGGGGGCCGCCGAGGGTGAAATCGTGACGGCGGGGTTACTTTCCAGGGACTTAACGACGGCGTCGGCCAGGACCGCGAACTCGTCCAGTTTCGCCGGGCCGGTGAGGACAACGGTGGTACCCCGGTAATTGAGGACCATGCTCTTCCCGCCCTTGCCTGTATCCCGGAGCTCCCATTCCTGGCCGCCTGCATTGCGGGATCCCGTGACAGGTGCGTTTCCGGTTTCCTGGAGGAGCCAGGTGGGATTGGCCTGGCGGGTCTGGACCAGGCCGATGAAGGACTCCTTGGGGGTGATGAAGCCTACTTCCCAGGTGGGGACGCCGTTGCCGCTGCCGGATTCCCAGCGGGCGTAGTTGGACGTGAATGTGTCGCCGGTGTCCGGGGCGACGGGTGTGAATCCTGCCACATCCGCAGCGTTCCGGGCCACTTCGCTCACATCGATGTCAGGCCGGAAGCCGTCACTCTTCGGAAACGGGTTCATCAGCACGATCGGCAGGAACGCGGCGATGCTGACCAGCAACGCAATGACCATGCCGATCACCGACGCGTTGGCGCGTTTGGCCGCTGCTGCCGGTATTACGGGCTTGACGGGCTGCTCCCCACCGGATTCGGGGGCTTTGGCCGTGCTCCCGGAACCGGAGGGATCCTGGCCCGGGCTGGTCTTTTCCTGCATATCACTCACCCCTCTATAGTCGCCCATCCAGGCGTCCAACTCACACTCGGAGCGGCGGTTGCGCGGCCGCGGCTCCGGCAGCGCACATTGCGGGCCCGCGTCATGCCACGCCGGGAAGGCGGTGCCGCGACTATGATCGGTAGCAGAGGAGTCACCGCATCTGCCGGAACCGGCGGAGCGGGTCCAATGATCGCCACTCGAAGAAGAGGTTCACGTGTCACCAGCGCCTATGACCCAGGAATACTCCACCATTTCGCCGTCCCTGGCTGTGGGGATCGACGAGCCTGACCGCAACCTTGCCCTTGAACTTGTCCGCGTCACCGAGGCCGCGGCCATCGCCGGTGGCCACTGGGTGGGGTTCGGTGACAAGAACAAGGCCGACGGCGCTGCTGTTGACGCCATGCGCTCCTTCCTTCACACCGTCCACTTCAACGGCGTCGTGGTCATCGGTGAAGGCGAAAAAGACGAAGCCCCGATGCTCTTCAACGGCGAGCACGTCGGCGACGGCACCGGCCCTGAATGCGACGTGGCCGTAGACCCCATCGACGGCACCCGCCTGACCGCCCTGGGCATCAACAACGCCCTCGCGGTGCTGGCCGTGGCCGAGCGCGGGTCCATGTTCGACCCCTCCGCCGTGTTCTACATGGAGAAGCTGGTCACAGGCCCGGAAGCTGCGGACATGGTGGACCTGCGCCTTCCCGTAAAGCAGAACCTGCACTTAATCGCCAAGGCGAAGGGCGTGAAGGTCAACCAGCTGAACGTCATGATCCTTGACCGTGACCGCCACCGCCCCTTGGTCGAAGAGATCCGCGAAGCCGGTGCGCGCACCAAGTTCATCATGGACGGCGACGTCGCCGGTGCCATCGCGGCGGCCCGTTCCGGTACCGGCGTTGACGCGCTGATGGGCATCGGCGGCACCCCGGAGGGCATCGTGGCCGCCTGTGCCATCAAGTCCCTGGGCGGCGTCATCCAGGGCCGGCTGTGGCCCACCAGCGACGACGAGAAGCAGAAGGCGATCGACGCCGGCCACGATCTCGACCGCGTGCTGTCCACCAACGACCTCGTGTCCAGCGACAACTGCTACTTCGCCGCCACGGGCATCACCGACGGCGACCTCTTGAAGGGTGTCCGCTACTCCAAGGACAAGGTCCTCACGCAGTCCATCGTGATGCGCTCCAAGTCCGGCACCATCCGCTTTGTTGACGGTGAGCACCAGGCCAGCAAGTGGGAAGGCTACGCCCGCAAGAACTAGTTTCTTCGCAGCGCCGCCCTGGCGCGAACGTACAGTTGAGGCCTCGAATCCGCTTGGATCCGGGGCCTCAACTGTACGTTCGCGCAGAGGGATCACGCCCATGTGCCTGACCGGCTCTCGAGCCGGCCGCCAGGCCGCCTCAGGACAGCCCGGACCTTTTCCAGCAGGAAGGGCTTGTCGCCCTCGAGGTCGTCCTTGAACACCCTGACTTCAATCCAGCCGAGGCGCTCGGTAGTAGCGCGTCTGATTGCGTCGAGCTTGATCTGCCTGGGATCCGAGTGGTGGCTGCCGTCATATTGCAGAGCGATAAGGCGTTCGGGGTAGGCGGCGTCCGGCCAAACGGCTGGTTGACCCCAGCTGTTGCGGATCACATGGTTGAGCAGCGGTTCGCCAAGGCTGGTTCGGGCAAGGGCCAAGCGCATTTTCGTTTCCTGGGGTGAATCCGCGCCGGTGCGTATTTCGTCGAGGGCCAGTCGCGCGGTCTTCATGCCCCGCACGCCCGGATGCGCAGCTATCATCCGCCGCAGATCACCTATCGTTGCCAGAGGCTCCTTCGGTCGAGGAAAGTCAGGGCCGTGGGCCGCTACCACCGAGTCGCCCGCCGCGATCAGTTCGTCAACGGTGAGAAGGCTTGCGAGATCCAGCCACGTCCGCGCCGGGGAGGTGACGCGGACGCCGTCGTGCATCACCACCTCGCCAGGCTTGAACGTCAAGCGGTGGCCCACCACGTTCCTGCGCCTGGGCTGGCCGTCTGACCGGCCTCGGGCGATATGGATCCGCCAGTCCTCCTCGAGCCAGGGAGGAAGGCCGAGCGCCCAGATCCTGCCTCCGGAATGATGCGTCAGTGTCGACGTCGTGTCCAGGGCTGTGTACGCGCGAAGGTTAGCGGGCGCGGCCGTGTTGCCGTTCAAGGGGATGCGGATGCCACGGGACGGAATTACGACGTCGGGCTGCCGCTGCCGTTTGCGCGACACACCGGAGCCGGCCGCAATGGCGGTGGTGAAGGAACCTGCCAGCAGCTCGTCAGGGAGTGGAGAGAGTGCCATGCTCCAGTGTGCAGGAAGAAGGCAGCGTCGAAGCGGGTTATCCACAGGTCAACGGCGGCGCAGCGCGCGAACGTACACTTGTGGCCCTGGATCCGAGCAGATGAGGGCCACAAGTGTACGTTCGCGCCGGAGCGGAGGGGGCTTAAGTGTACGTTCGCGCGGAGGGGGAGCGGAGGCTCCGCAGCCTGTCCCGCAGCCTGCGCGCCACCTGGTAGGCGTTGTAGCGAAGCTTCTTCACCGGAAGGTCCCAGGCGCCGGGGTATTCGATCTCGCGGCCGCCAAAGGATCTCTTGAAAGCGCTGAATCCTGCCCACTTGTGGTCCGGCTGGTCAGCCGGTGCCACGCCCCAAAGGTCCACATGTTTCAGGCCGCGTTCCTTCGCGTCCGCCATGAGCGTCACGAGGAGCGGAATGCCTGCACTGAGTTTTCGGTGAGTGTCGTCCATGGCCGCGTGGGCGTACGTCCGCGTGTCCGCGGAATCGTAGGCCAGGGCCGCGGCGATAGGCCCGCCGTGCAGGTCCGCGACAAAAAGCGTCGCCGCCCCCGCGGGCATCAGCGATTCCGCCACGCGGGTCAGGTACTCGTCGCTCTGCGGCTTAAATCCGTTCCGCCGCGAAGTCATGTGGAGGAAGTTCAGCAGGATCCGGATGTCATCCGGGTCCTGCGTTGACCGGAAAGTGACACCCTTTTTATGAATGTTCCGATAAAGATTCCGGTTCACGGGCTTCATCGCGGCAAGGACGTCCTTGAACTCTCCGTCCAGGTCCACGATCCAGCTGAGCTCAGGCTGAGGGTTGCTCGGCGCGGGCTGCAGTCCCCGGCTCCGGAGTTCGTCCGCTGCCGTGGGAAGCGACAGTCCTGCGGTTACCGGTTCGATCCGGACAAAGACAGCGCCGCAGGACCGGGCAAGTTCCACAAGGGCGGCGAGGGCGGCGTCGAACGCGTCAGTGGAGGATGCCACCGGCCCGTAAGGGGCGTAGAGCACCTTGCCCGCCGGGTTTGTCTCCTCAACTGCCACGAAGCTCCAGCCCGGGCCGGATTGCTGATGGACTTTACGGCCGAGCGATGACTGGACGTGGGCCCAGGCGGGTGTTTGGAGGAAATACTCCACCGGTCAGGCTTTCATCGACGTGGTGACGGCGAAGGCAACAGCCGTTTCGTCCGCCCCGGCAACCGGGTGGACATTCACGGGGGCATCGGCGGCAGGCAGGAACGCGCTGCCGCCGCGGGCCAGCTGCAGGTCCCCCTTGGGCGAATCGAGGTACACGGAACCTTCGACCACGATCACCACCGCCGCTCCTGACTGGGCGAGCGGAACCGGCGATGCCCCGCTCTCCAGCTCGATCCGCTGCAGCTGGAACTCGCGGAACGGCGGCTGGTACAGCTCCTGGCCGAGTTCGGAAACTTCCGGGTTGAGCATGGGCACCTCGACGGGCTTGAACTCAATGGTGCGCAGGAGTTCGGGGACGTCAACGAACTTTGGGGTCAACCCGCCGCGGAGCACGTTGTCGGAGGAGGCCATCACCTCCACTCCCATGCCGTGCAGGTAGGCGTGCACGTTGCCCGCGGGAAGGTAGACGGCCTCGCCCGGTGCCAGCGAGATCCGGTTCAGCAGCAGCGAGATCAGCACCCCCGGATCACCCGGATACTTTTCGTTGAGGCTGACCACCGTGGAGAGCTCGGACCTGTACGGCTCGAGGGAGGCGCCGGAGACCAGCACCCCGGCGACCAGCGCAGTGGCCTCGGCAACGTCGGGGCCGCCTGAAATCAGGCGCTCAAACGCTTTCCGAAGGGCGGAACTCTCGTCGGAGTCCCCGAGGTCCTCCACCAGTTCAGACAGCAGCGGGGGCGGGTCAGCTTCAACCGCGTCGAAGGAGGCGGCCAGATGGAGCAGGATGCCGCGGGTTCGTTCCGCCGGCCGGAATCCGCACAGCGCCTCGAACGGCGTGAGGGCGAAGACCATTTCCGGCTTGTGGTTGTCGTCCCGGTAGTTCCGGTGGGCGGCATCGGGCGCGACGCCGTCGGCATTTTCCCGTGCGTATCCGTCCTGTGCCTGCTCGATGCTCGGGTGGACCTGCAGCGAGAGGGGCTGGGCCGCCGCCAGGACCTTGGTCAGGAACGGAAGCCGCGGGCCAAAGCCGGCCACGGACTCGGCGCCGAGGAAGTGCTCCGGATCCTCGGCAATCAACTGATCCAAGGGCACCTCAGAACCGTCCGGCCGGCGGGCGACGGAGGGTGAGTCCGGGTGCGCGCCAATCCAGAGCTCGGCTTCCGGCCGGCCGGATTCGATTCGTCCGAGGAGCCCGGCGATCGCCGTCGTGGATCCCCAGGCATACTCGCGGAGGACGTTCTCAATTTCGTACACAGCCGGTATCCATTTCTTGGTCTTCAGGTCTACGGGGGCATGCGGTCTGTCGTGGGCAGGCGCTCACAGCGGGGCGCACAGGCCGTTCGAGGCGACGAGCTCACGGAGGGCCTGCTCGTTGCCCTCGGCCTTGAGCTGGTTCAGCATCGTCTCGGTGATTGGCTCGCCGTCGGGGGTTGTGGTCACCGGCGTGAAGTCCGACGACGGCGGCGTGGCCTGCTGCGGAGCGGCGCCACCGCCTGCCAGTAATGCGGGCTGCAGCGCGCCGGACGCCTGCAGCCGGCCAGCGGCGGCGGGGACCTGTACCATGCCGTCAACAGGCGCGGCGGCCTGCGGCCCCGACGCCGAAGCGAGGAGCTGGTCCACCTTGTTGTGGATCACGGTAAAGTCCGGCACGGTGGAGAAGGACGCATCAAAATCTGGCGGCCCGATGGTGAGCCGCTTGACCTCCTGGCCCTTGGCCTTCATGGCGAGGTCCACGAAACTTCCCAGCTGGGAGGACGAGATGTTTGAATCCACCACCTTGGTGCCCGCGCTGGCGATGTCCTCGAACTTGGACAGCAGCGTAGCGGGGTCCAGCTGCTTCAGCATGGCCTGTTGGACGCACTGCTGGCGCTGGATGCGGGCATAGTCGTCAACGAATTCCCGGGAGCGCCCGTACCAGAGGGCGTGATAGCCGTCCAGGTGCTGTTCCCCGGCAGGGATCCAGCCCAGAGGCATACCGTGGATGCCGTTGGCCTCGTCGATCATGTCGCCGCTCATGGGCACCCAGCCGCCCGCCTTGATCCGGATTCCGCCCATGGCGTCGATCAGCTTGGCGAAGCCGTCCATGTCCACCAGCACGTAGGCCTGGACGGTAATGCCCAGCGTGCCGGACACGGCTTCGAGGGTGGCCTGGGCGCCGGGATCGGCAACACCGGGGTAGAGGTCCGCGTGCTCGTTGGTGACTTCGGTGTTGATGGCGTTGATCAGGCATTCGTTGCCGCAGTCGTAGCCGTCCGGGTAGATCTTGCGCATGGGGGAGCCCTCGCTGAACTGGGCGTTCTGGAGGTTGCGCGGCACGGAGATGATGGCTGTCTGGCCGGTTTTGGCATCAACGCTGAGCACCGAGAGGCTGTCCGGCCGCCGTCCGGTGCGGTCATCGCCCGCGTCGCCGCCCATCATCAGGAAGTTGTAGCGGCCGTCCACGGGATCGATGGCCGGTCCGGCGGAGAAGATGCTGCCAATGGCGTTGCGGCCCACATTCAGCAGGTAGGCGGCGTAACCCAGGGATCCACTGCTCAAAACCAGGGCAAGGACCAGGGCAATTCCGACGGCGGGACGCGCCCCGGGAGCCAGCAACACGGGCCGGATCAGCCTCAGGGTGTTGATAAAAAGGAACGCCCATCCGAGCGCGAGGGCCACCAGGACCACCACGATCAGCAGCGAGGCAATCGGATTGGTGATGATGTTGATGAGCAGCGACCTGTTAAGGACCAGCAGCAGGAAGGTGAGAATCAGCAATGCCCAGACGCAGAGGGTGATCCGCAACGCAAAACGGCCGAGCCTGCGCTCGCCCGCGACAATTTGCGCGCTGCCCGGCACCAGCAGGGTCATCAGCAGCAGGACAAAGGCCCGTTTGGTCCGGACAGGGGCCGAGGCGCTGGACGGATACCGGACCGGATCAGTCATGACCGTTCCGGCTGATGGCTGCTGCGTTTCGCTTCTGGACATTTTCCCGGTCCCTTAGCGGCTGCCCCGGAGGACACCATTGCCGTCGGCAAAGACTTCGCTGACTTTCTGCCTGAGGTTGGCTCCCTTTCGGGTGGCGACGTCATTGAGTTCCTGGGCGAAATCCAGGAGGTCCGCACGGAGTGACGCGGCCAGCGTGTCAGTGCCCGAGGCCAGGATGCGAACGGCAAGCAGGCCTGCGTTGCGGGCACCTGCGATGGAAACGGTGGCGACGGGCACGCCCGCCGGCATCTGAACGATGGACAGCAGGGAATCCATGCCGTCCAGGGTCTTCAGCGGGACCGGAACACCAATGACGGGCAACGGAGTCACGCTCGCCAGCATGCCGGGGAGGTGCGCGGCGCCGCCTGCGCCGGCGATGATGACCCGCAGCCCGCGTTCATGCGCGCTCTGGCCGTAGCGGATCATTTCGGCAGGCATGCGGTGCGCGGACACCACATCGGCTTCAAAAGGGATGCCGAATTCAGCCAGCGCGTCGGCGGCGGCTTCCATGACCGGCCAGTCCGAATCCGAGCCCATCACCAAGCCGACCAGGGGGCTGATTTCGGTGGCGCTGGGGTCTGGTGTGGTTTCAGTGGTCATGCGTTCTCCTCGGAAATCCGTGCTGGTTCTTCGGCCGGAACCCGGCCGTCGCGGATGATTGCCGCCACCCTCGCTGCGCGCTGGCGTACCGAGTCCACCTCATCCGTGGAGGCACCCACCAGGTTGACATGGCCTATCTTGCGCCCGGGCCGCACCGACTTGCCGTAGCAGTGGACCTTGGCTGCCGGTTCGCTGGCGAGGGCGGCCGGGTAGGCCGAGAACAGGTCCTGGTTGTCTCCACCAAGGAAGTTCTTCATGACGATGACCGGGCCCAGGACGTCAGTGGCGCCCAGCGGGAGGTTCAGAACCGCCCGGAGGTGCTGTTCGAACTGGCTTGTCACCGAACCGTCCTGGGTCCAGTGGCCGGTGTTGTGGGGCCTCATCGCCAGCTCGTTGATCAGGAAGCCTGCGCCGGTTCCCGGCGTTTCGAAAAGCTCCACGGCCATCACACCGGTCACTCCGAGTTCGCCAGCGATCCGCAAGGCCGCGGTTTCAGCTGCGGCCGCGACGTCGAGTGCGATGTCCAGGGCGGGCGCGATGACTTCATCACAGACACCGTCCACCTGAATGGTGTGGGCCACCGGCCACGCGCGGGCCTCTCCGTCCGGGGTGCGGGCCACAAGCGCCGACAGCTCCCGGCTGAAGTCAACCTTGGCCTCAGCCAGGAGCGGGCTCATGGCCTCGAACCACGGCGCTGCCGCGGCGGCGTCGTCGGCGGAGTCGATGATCCGCACACCCTTGCCGTCATAGCCGCCGCGGGGCATCTTGAGGACTACCGGCCAGCCGATCTCGTCGCCGAAGCTCACCAGCGCGGCGATGTCCCCGACCGCGGCCCAGACAGGGTTCGGGAGCCCAAGCCGGTCGATTGCGGCCCTCATCACCAGTTTGTCCTGCGCGTTGACCAGGGCGTCCGGGCTGGGCTGGACGTTGACGCCAGCGGCCAAAAGCTCACGGAGGTGGTCCGTGGGCACGTGTTCGTGATCAAAGGTCATGACGTCCAGGCCGTCCGCGAAGTCGAGGAGGGTCTGGAGATCCTTGTAGTCACCCACGGGTGAGGTGGCAACGGCTGACACGGCTGAAACGTCCTCCGCCTCTGCAAGGACGCGGAGTTCAAAGCCGAGGGCGGTAGCGGCTGGGGCCATCATGCGCGCGAGCTGGCCGCCGCCAACCACGCCGATTACTGGAAAAGTCACAAGTGCCAGCCTACAGAAAAGCGCGCCGGTTACCGGCTTTCCGGCGCCACGTGGGACGAAATTCCGGTAAATCCGCCCTTGCTTCGCCCACCGGCGGAGGCGGCCTGGAGCAAATCAGCGCTAAAATAGGCCTCTGGCCGTGTGGCCCACAGTTTCTGACGGCCATGGAGGGTCATGTTTAGTTCACTTGCAGATCGTATCCGGGGGCTCGCCTCGCTTTTTTGGCGTGAAGTGGCCAAGTTCGGAGCGGTGGGCGGTGTGGCCTTCGTCATCGACTCGGCTGTGTACATCTGGCTGTTCACCGGACCGATGCACGGCAGCGAGGTCTGGGCCAAGGCCGTAGCCACCATCGTGGCCAGCATTTTCTCCTGGGTTGCCAACCGATACTGGACGTTCCGGCACCGCAAGCAGGCCAACGTGGCCCGGGAAGCGGCGCTCTTCGCCGTGATGAACCTGGTGGGGCTGCTGATCGCCTCCGGCTGCGTCTGGTTCGCGAAGTACATCCTGGACCTCAACGACAAACCTTCGCTGTTCATAGCAGGCAGCGTCGTGGGCCTGGTCCTGGGCACTATATTCCGGTTCTTCGCCTACCGCTTCTGGGTCTTCAACGAAGAACTGGACCAGGAGCCGGAGTTCTCCCACGACCACGAGCTCATCGAGCTCCACCATCACGAGAAGACCGCCGCCGCAGCAGCCCAGCGGGGCGAACTCGTGGACAAGGACGCTCCGGAAGGCCCCCGGCAGTCCTAAGGGCGCCGGCAGTCCTAAGGGCACCGGGATCCGGCGTTCACCAAATCGCCGGGTGGGAAACTTACTTGCCGTGGATGCGTTCGGCGGCGAGGAGCTTGTCCGACAGGGCAACGTCCGGGTGCGCCAGCAGCACTGACCCTCCACTGTTCCAGGCGCCCAGTGAGTTGGACAAGGCCGCTTCCAGGCCGTCAGCGGCAGCAACGAGCAGGCGCACCCCCTCCTCGTGCGGGGCGGCAAAGCCGGTGAGCAGGTCCTCATGGAGATGCTGCCGGCCGTCGCTGCCGCGAATGGCGCAGCCTGACCCAGAAGGATCGCTGTGCGCCATAAACACGTCTCCGTGTGAGCGGACCTCGGAGGCGTAGTCGATGGACCCGGAGGGCAGCTCACCCGGCCAGCGCATTGCCAGCGCCGGAAGCGCGACCGCAATGAGGGCGTCATGGTTGCCGGTTGAGCCAGGCCGGTCAGTCACGAGGTAGTCAGCCTCGCCTCCGTCCAACACGGTTTCCATACCCAGCTGCCAGGCGGCCAACGCCCAAATGACTGACTTCCAGTGGGCCGGGAGGTCAAGGTTCACGCGCATCCCGGGTTCGGCGTCGAGTTCGTCCTGCAGCAGGTTGCTGGTCTTGGCCACCCAGTTGTCCAGTACGCGTCCGGACAGCTCGACCCGCTCGGACTCCGGTCCGTACCAGGTCAGCCGGGGCGAGGTGGAATGCCCGGAGCGCAGGGTTGTCATCAATTCGATCGCTGGGATGCTCATGGCTACATCTTGGCATGGCAGCCGGAGCCCGTCACCGGCAAATGTCGGCCGGGGGAGGGGCGAATCCTGCGACGCGCAGTGCTGAACGGGCTGTGATGTTACTCACAGTAGTTTCTCATTTCGCTTGCGTTATTTGCGCGGAGGCTGTATTTTCTCCCGGATTCCTTGGGCTGTGGCGTAAAAACCGGTCCTCCCCAAACGGGAGTGCCTGCGTGGCTGGCGTGTCGGGAAAAATTCCCGGGCGTGGCGTGCCCCGCGATGTCCGGGATTGTTGATTATTATCCCTCCACGGCTTGACTCCCCTGTAGTTACACGCGTGTAATTAGATATCGAACGCCATTGCGCAAGTACCGGCACACAACCGAGTGTCCAAGTATCCAGGCAGGGGCAGCAACATCAGGAGGGTCGCCGTGGGGCAAGCAGAGCGTATCCATGAAGATGCAGTCGTCGCCGGACAGGCGACGGCGAAGTACCGTTCACGAGGCGTGCCGAGCGACTGGTACGTGGATCCGGCGGATCCGGACGCCGCAGAGCGTTACAACCGCAACACCAAAGAGTCTTTCGAGGATCAGGCCACAGCCTTCCTCGCAGCCCATGAAGCGTTGCTGGACGGCGGGCACGACCAGGACGATGACGACCTGGATCCGCCGATGGAACTCCAGGCACCCATCACGGGCACTGCTTCCCAACCGGTATGGATCGGCTTGCCTTTCCAGCAGGACTTCGACGACGAAGGCGAACTGGGCTGGCAGACTGACGCTCTCTGCGCCCAGACCGACCCGGAAGCATTCTTCCCCGAAAAGGGAGGATCCACGCGTGACGCCAAGAAGGTCTGCGGTGCGTGCAACGTGCGGTCCCAATGCCTGGAATACGCGCTGGCGAACGATGAACGGTTTGGCATTTGGGGAGGCCTTTCCGAGCGCGAGCGCCGGCGGCTAAGGAAGCGAGCAATCTAATTCTTCAGGAAGTGCACGTCACTGCCGTTGTGGTGTCCCACAACGGCAGTGCCTATCTCCCCAGAACCCTGGCCGCCCTGGCGGACCAGACCCGGCCCGTCGATTCGGTCATTGGTGTGGACACAGGCTCCAGGGACGACTCCGAAACCCTGTTGGTGCGGGCCATCGGCGGAGCTAACGTCATCGCCTATCCGCATGCCAAGTCAGGCATGGGCGGTGCCGTGCGTGCCGGGCTTGAAGCCCTCTCGCCCTGGGCCGGACGTCCCGACCACGCGGGGACTGAGTGGATCTGGCTGCTTCACGACGACGCCGCGCCCGCCCCGGAAGCCCTGGCCGAGCTCCTGGGCGCAGTGGAACGCGCACCTTCCGTAACAGTGGCCGGCTGCAAACAGCTGGACTGGCACGCAGGACGCAGGCTGATAGACGTCGGGCTTTCCACCAGCACGTGGGCCGAACGCCTGACACTGATTGACGCCGACGAACTGGACCAGGGCCAATACGATGGCCGCAGCGACACCTTCGCCGTGAACTCGGCCGGAATGCTGGTCCGGCGCGACGTCTGGGAACAGTTGCAGGGATTTGACCCGGCGCTGCCCGGCAGCGGCGACGACATCGACTTTTGCTGGCGAAACCGCCTGGCCGGACACCGCGTCGTGGTGGTGCCCACCGCCCGGATGTTCCATGTGGCGCACAGGCCCCATTCCCTCGGGAACGCGTCTGCTGCCCGCAAAGCCCAGGTGCACCTGCGGCTCAAGCACGCCCCCCTGTGGAAGGTACCGCTGCACGCCGTCGGCGCGCTCCTGGGCAGCATCTTCAAGCTCATCCTCAGCATCGCGGTCAAGGACCCGGGGCACGGCTTCGCCCAGTTCGCGGCCACTCTGGCGGCCTTGGGCAGGCCCGGTGCCGTGGCGAAGGCGCGTCGAACGGCCGCCCGGACGCGGCGGATCCGCCGCTCAGTCGTCAGCAAGCTCCAAACGTCCCGCCGCGAGGTCTGGAGCCACCGCCGTTCCCTGATGGAGGCACTGGGGTCCGACACCACGCCCTCTGAAGGCCTTCAAAGGGATTCACTCGCAGACCAGCCGAGCGGCGACTCAGCCGATGATTTTGCCGCCCTCACCACCAGCGAACGGGGCTGGGTGGGCAGCGGTGCGCTGGCGGCGGTCCTGATCGCCTCCGTCGCATCAGTTACTGCGCTGACCGGCCTCTTCCGCGCGGAGGGTGCCTCCGGCGGTGCCCTCATACCTGTCTCATCGACGCTCGGCGAGATTTGGCACCACGCCTCCAGTTGGTGGATCAGCCTGGGCGCGGGGCTCCCCGGCAAAGGGGATCCCTTCGGATATGTGCTGTGGATCCTCGGCCTGCTGGGCGGCGGCGACGCAAACAGCGCCATGGCCGGGCTGCTCCTGCTGGCGGCTCCGCTGTCCGGCCTGACGGCATGGTTTGCCTCCGGTGCCCTGACGCTCCGGCGCCGTTTCCGGCTCGTCGCGGCCCTGTTCTGGGCCGCCGCTCCGGCGCTGCAGGTCGCCCTGAACCAGGGCCGGATTGGCGCCCTGATCGCGCACCTGATGATCCCCCTGGTGGTCCTGGCACTGCTCCGCGCCACTGGCACGGCGCTGGGCCAGGGGCGCTTCCGGCTGCCCGCGCCCACCGAGCGGAGATTCACCGAAAAGCCACCGGAAAAGCCGGGCATCAACGGCATGCCGTCCTGGACGGCTGCAGCAGCCGCTGGCCTGGCACTGGCGGTTGTGTCCGCCTCAGCACCGTCGCTGCTGGCACCGGCCGCCGTCGTCGTTGTCCTCTGTGGCCTCCTGCTGGGCCGGCGCGGCCGCACCGTGTGGTGGGCGCTGCTTCCCAGTGCCGCGCTGTTCATCCCGTTCGGACTTTCGGTGCTGGACCGCCCGCGGGCACTGCTCGCTGACCCTGGTGTGCCGCTGGGCTTCGCCGGTGCCCCTTTGTGGCAGCAGTTCCTGGGGCAGCCGCTCCGGTTCACGCCGGACGGCGGGCTGTCCGGACTTCCGTTGTTCAGCGGCGCTGTCCCGTGGGCCCTGCTGCTCGCCCTGCTGGTGGCAGTGCCCGTGCTGGTCCTCGCCGTCGCGGCGATCCTGGTGCGAGGAAGGGCAAGCGGTGCGGCCCGCGCACTTTGGGTGGCCGCCCTCGTCGCCCTTGCCGGAGGCTGGCTGGCCAGCCACGTTGCCACCGGTGTCAACGGGGACACGCTGGTCACACCCTTCACCGGGCCGTCGGTCTCGGCGGCCGGCTTTGCCCTTCTGGGAGCCGCCCTCATCGGCGGCGAGCGGCTGCTGGACGCCGCGGACAGGTCGTTCACGACGAGCACTCCGCGCAAAGTCCTGGTGCGCTCCGCCGTCGCGCTGGCCACGGTCCTGCTGCTGGCCGGCCCGTTGGCGGGCATGGCGGCCTGGTCCGCGCAGAACCTGGTCCGGTCAGCCGCGACGGGCCTGCCCCAGGATGCAGTGGGCGAGCCGCTGGGAGTGCCCCGGCTCGTGGAGGCCAGTGATCCCCGGACCCTCCCCGCGACGGCCATTGACCGCGGTACGGGCCCGGAACAGACCCGGACACTGATGATCAGCACCTCGGAGGACGGCACCTTCAGCGCTTCCCTGATGCGCGGCGCCGGTACCACTTTGGACAGCCTGTCCGCGATTGCATCCGCCCGGAACATCCTGGGCGCGCCCGGCACCGAAACAGTGCGGGACGACGACACCGTCACCGCAGCACTCCGCGGCGTCGTCGCAACCATCGTGGCCGGACAGGGTGTGGACCCCCGCCCGGAACTGGAACAGCTCGGAGTGGGTTTTGTGGTCCTGCGCTCCGCCGATACTGCAGCCCAGCTCACCGCGAGCAGGATGGACGCCGTGCCGGGGCTCATTGCCGTCGGACAGACGGACGTCGGCTGGCTGTGGCGGATCACTCCGCTGAATCAGCCCGTTCTGCAGCCTGCAGACGTGGCCCACCGTGCGCGGATCGTCGACGGCACAGGCGCCACTGTTGTACTGCTGCCCTCAGGCTTCGACGACGTCGACACGGCAGTCCCCGAAGGAACCGACGGACGGCTGGTGGTGCTCGCCGAACGCGCCGATCCCGGTTGGAGCGCCTGGTTCGAGGGCCGGAAACTGACGTCAACCACCTCCGGCTGGGCCCAGGCCTTCACGCTTCCGCCGTCGGGCGGGCAGCTCACCATCCGCTACGAGAACCCCTGGGCGCTGTGGTCCGGCATCCTGCAGGTCACGGTCATCGGCCTCACCGTCATGCTCGCGATCCCCATGCCGGCCCGCCGGCCCAACACCGGGCTTTCCCGGGACGAGGGCTCTTTGCGTAAGGAACACCAGAATGCATAAGGACACGTCGCCGGAAGCTGCCGCGTCACCGCGCCGGGGCCTCTTTACCGGCTTGGTCTCCGCTGCCGCGATTATTGCAGCTGCCGGGGGCATCATTGCCGCAGCCTCGCTGGCACCGGAACCGGCGGGCAGCCGGAGCCTCCCGGTGGCGCTGGCCGCCGTGCCTGCCGGTTCCAGCGTTGGAGTCTGCCCGGGCCCTGCCCGGCTCCTGGAAGGCACCGAAGCCGGCACCGATCCACAATTCAGCCCGGAATCCGCAACAGCCCGCAGCGCGGTCTCGGGTGCAGTCATCAGCGCTCCTGGCGGCGTCATGCCCGCCAGCCGGCTCTCCGCACTCGACGGGGCCAGCGCCGTCGAGATCGCCGGCAGCGACGAGCAGGCAGCCGGGACGGCCGGTCCCCAGGAGCTCAAAGCCGGCGTTATCGAACAACAGGCCGTGGACGCCGCGAGCGTCCTGAGCGCGGATGCCCGCGAAGGCCAAAAACCCTCTGCCGCTGCCCTGATGAAGTACTCGGCCACCGACGGCGACCTCCAGGGCTCCGCGGCTGCCAACTGCCAGCAGCCCTCCAACGACGTATGGCTCGCTGGGGCCAGCACCACGCTGGGGCGCACGTCGGTCCTGATTCTCAGCAATGCTTCAAGCACGCCGGCCACGGTCAGTCTGGAGCTGTACGGCACCAAAGGCCAGATCCAGGCCCCCGGCAGCCGCGGCCTCCTGGTGGCACCGGGCAGCACCAGGTCCATCGTGCTGGCAGGGCTCGCACCGGGCGAAGCCCAGCTCAGTGTGCACGTGCGGAGCGCCGGTGGCCCCGTCGCCGCGGCGATCCAGCAGAGCGTCCTGAGGGGCCTGACGCCCGGCGGAGTGGATTTCATTTCCCCGGGAGCTGCCCCGGCCGCACGGCAGGTCATGACCGGCATCGATATCCAGGATGGCGGCTCAGTTGCGTCTCTCACCCGTGAAAAGGGCTACGAGGACGCCGGCCCGGCGTTGCAGCTCACCGTGCCCGGGCAGTCGGACGCCGTGGTGGCGATCAAGCTGTTCGGCAGAGACGGCCAGAAGGCCCTGCCGGGCGGGGGAGTGGTCACAGCCAAGGCCGCCTCCGTGACCGAAGTGTCCCTGGCAGGTGTTCCGGCCGGCCATTACACGGTGTCGGCCAGCTCGGACGTATCGTTTGTCGCTGCGGCGCGGGTGACGCGCGGCCTCAAGAAAGACAACGCCTCAGACGTCGCATGGGCGGCGGCAGGGGTCAGGCTGGGCAGCCAGCACGTGGTGCCCGTGCCACAGGGCGGCCAGCGCACCCTGGTCTTTGGAGCCTTGGAGGACCGCGCCACCATTTCGTACTCCGCCATCACAGCCGACGGCAAGATCCAGGCTGCTTCCACTGCGGATATCGCCGGCGGAACAACCACGTCCATCGATGTTCCGGAAAAGGTTGGCGCATCAACGGTGCTGGGGTATGTCGTGTCTGCCTCAGGCGACGCGGCCTACGGGGCGCTGCTCCTTCAGCAGGAAGGGCGGCAGGACATCTCCACCCTCGCCCTCATGCCCGCAGCGTCAGGCCAGGAACAGATCCCGGTCACCCTCGGGTACTGACTCGGTTGTTGCCGGCCCGCCTGTCAAGGAATCAGTAACGGCGGCGGTAGACCGGGTCGAGGGTTTCGGGTGCCACGCCCAGCATTTCGGCCGTATGTTCCACAACGACGTCGTGGACCAGGTCCTGGAGCTCTTCGCGGCTGGCGCAGCCCTGCTCCACGACCCGGCGGTACAGGGTGATGATCGGACCCTCCTCAGCCGTCGCCGGAGTATAGGAACCCATGGGGGCTGCACCTGCGTCCGCCACGAGCTGTTCCAGCTGAGGGGGTATTTCGTCAACGGCGAACCGGACACCGTCCAGCGTCTTGCCCCAGATGTCGTGGAGCCGCTGAGCGGAGTCAAGAACCATGTCGTCGAAGCGGTCCGACCGCGTCCGGTAGCCGGGATGCGTGGGCAGCATCAGCTCACCGCGCAGGCCGCGCCCGTGCCTGTTCCGCCGACGCATTGCGAAACTCCTGCCCGGGGAGCCCGAACCGGTGTCCTCACTGCGGGCACCCGGGTCAGCCAACCGGACCGTAAAAGCTGAATCATGGTTCGATGACTGCATACATTGACTCTAAACCCGGCAGCTCAATTGCGCGACATAATGTGTGCTGACCGCCATGGCGCGGCGTGCGGGCCCAATGCAGCGAACCGGCCGGGACACCGAGTAGTCTGGGATGTCGTGGGAGCTATCCGTCAATGTTCAAGGTCAGGCTGCCGCCAGTCGGCGGTTGCTACTCTGACGTACGTATATGCCGACTCCACCGCCGTCCTTGGCCCCTTGGCCACGTACGCCGAGCCGCATTGTTACGATTTGTGCGAACAGCATGCCGGCTCGCTGACGGTGCCCCGCGGCTGGGAAGTGCTCCGGCTGGCCATGCCGTCCACCCCGCACCAGCCCGGACCGGACGACCTCCTGGCGCTTGCCAATGCCGTCCGTGAAGCCGCGGCGCTCCCGCCGCAGACACCTGCCTCGCAGGCGCAGCGCCCTGCCCACTCCGCGCTCGAAGCGCCGCCCGGCGCGGAAGGCGCCCGCCGTGGCCATCTGCGCGTCCTGCGTGAACCGTCCTGACACCGATCTGGCGGTAGGCTGGAAGCTGCTAATCAGTCAGCCACCGGGGCGAACACGCCCCTCAGGGAGCATCAACCATGCCAAAGATCAGTCCTGAACTGTTGTCAGTCCTGCGCTGCCCCGTCACCGGATCGAAGCTGGTCCAGGAAGGCGAAGAGCTCGTCTCGACGGCGGCAGGGGACTCCGGCGAAAAGCTCCGCTACGCGATCGAGGACGGGATTCCCCTTCTCCTGCCGCCGGAACTGCTGCAGGCCGCCAGCACCGCCAACTCGGACCAGCACGACTCCGGGCCCGCCGGTACCGCCTGAACCTCCCTTCACCCGCACCACCCACCGCAGACGCATCGACGCCGTCGCCCCCATCGGACAGAGCAAAGGATCCCCATGACTTTTGATTACAAGGTTGCCGACATCTCGCTGGCAGAGGCCGGCCGCCACCAGATCCGCCTCGCGGAACACGAAATGCCCGGCCTCATGTCCCTCCGCGCAGAATTTGGCCCGACCCAGCCGCTCAAGGGTGCCCGGATCGCCGGTTCACTCCACATGACCGTCCAGACCGCCGTGCTGATCGAGACACTCACCGCCCTGGGCGCCGAGGTCCGCTGGGCCTCATGCAACATCTTCTCCACCCAGGACGAAGCCGCCGCCGCCGTCGTCGTCGGCACCGGTACGGTGGAGGACCCGCAGGGGGTTCCCGTGTTCGCCTGGAAGGGCGAGACGCTCGAGGAGTACTGGTGGACGGCCCAGCAGATCCTGACCTGGCCCGGCGCGGACGCCAACCCGGACCTCGGTCCGAACATGATCCTGGATGACGGCGGGGACGCCACCATGCTGGTCCACAAGGGTGTTGAGTTTGAGGCCCTCGGCGCCGTTCCGGCCCCTGCCACGGACGAGTCCGAAGAAGGCATTGTCTTCCTGGATGTCCTCCGCGCGTCCCTGCAGGAGGATCCCCGGAAGTGGACCCGCATCGGTTCCCGCCTGCGTGGCGTCACCGAGGAAACCACCACCGGCGTGCACCGCCTCTACCAGCTGGCTGAACAGGGAAAACTGCTGTTCCCGGCCATCAACGTCAACGACTCCGTCACCAAGAGCAAGTTCGACAACAAGTACGGCATCCGCCATTCGCTGCCGGACGGCATCAACCGCGCCACCGATGTCCTGATGGGCGGCAAGGTCGCCGTCGTCTGTGGTTACGGCGACGTCGGCAAGGGCGCCGCTGAGGCGTTCCGCGGACAGGGTTCCCGGGTCATCGTCACCGAAATCGACCCCATCTGCGCGCTCCAGGCGGCCATGGACGGCTACCAGGTTGCCAAGCTGGAGTCGGTGCTGGGCGAGGGCCACATCTTCATCACCACCACCGGCAACAAGGACGTCATCCTCGCCGAGCACATGGCCAAAATGCGTGACAAGGCCATCGTGGGCAACATCGGCCACTTCGATAACGAGATCGACATGGCGGGACTGGCCCGCATTCCCGGAATCAGGAAGGTGGAGATCAAGCCCCAGGTGCACGAGTGGGTCTTCGAAGCCGACCCCGCCACGGGGCAGGACAGCCGCTCAATCATCGTCTTGTCCGAGGGGCGCCTGCTGAACCTCGGCAATGCCACCGGCCACCCGTCCTTCGTGATGAGCAACTCCTTCGCCAACCAGACGATCGCCCAGATCGAGCTGTGGACCAAGCGTGACCAGCCCGAAGGGGATCGCGAGTACGACAACCAGGTGTATGTCCTGCCGAAGATCCTGGACGAAAAGGTTGCACGGCTTCACCTCGCGGCCCTCGATGTCGAGCTGACAGAACTCTCCAAGGAACAGGCCGACTACCTGGACCTGGACGTCGCCGGGCCCTACAAGCCGGAGCACTATCGTTACTGAGGCGTGACGCCCCGGGCGCTGGCCGTGCCCGGGGTTGTTACCTGCAACCCTTAAGATCGGTATATGGAGCCTGACGATAAGCCGCGCCGCCCCGGAACCGCCAAGAAGATCCTGCTGGTGGCGATGGTGTGCGTCCTGGCGGCCGCCGGCGGGGCTTTCGCAGCTGTGGCGCCAGGCCTGGCCAGCGCGTCGCTGGAATCCGAGGCCGGCTCCGCCGCCCGGTCCGCCCCCGGCGTGGCGTCGCCCGTGATCGCTCCGGTGACGCTGGACGTGTCACCCGCTGACGGGGCCAAGCAAGTCAATCCCGCAACGCCTGTTTCCGTCAAAGCCGGCAACGGGCGGATTGAGAGCGTCACCCTCACCAGCACGGCAGGCGACCCCGTTCAGGGGACCTTCGCGGCCGACGGAAGCAGTTGGACCGCGGCCGAACCGCTGGAGTTCAACACCGAATACAGCTACACCTACGTGGTCACCGATGGCGCAGGGCGGGAAACCAGCAAAACCCACTCGTTCAGCACTGTTTCAAGCACCCATGAAGCGGACGCCGCCATCTACCCGTTGGACGGCATGAAGGTGGGCGTGGGGCAGCCGCTTCAAGTGATTTTCAGTGAACCGGTGGTAAACCGCGCCGAAGTGGAAAAGGCCATCAAGGTCACCTCAAGTGCCGGCCAGACCGGCGCCTTCCACTGGTTCAGCGACACCATGGTCCGGTATCGGCCGGAGGCTTTCTGGGCTGCCAACTCAACAGTCACCATGGATATGCAGCTCTTCGGCGTTGATATTGGAAACGGCCAGATCGCCAATTTCAACAAGAAGGTCAAGGTCAACTTCGGCGACAAGAAGGTGGCAATTGCCGATGCCACCGCGCACACGTTCACGTTGAGCGTCAACGACCAGGTGGTTAAGACGCTGCCGGTGAGCATGGGCGATGAGCGCTTTCCC
>DATFAE010000145.1:0-3146 GCA_035254945.1 Arthrobacter sp.
CCCAAAGCCGTAGGAAAGCCGTCACTGAAGCAGGGCACCCCGGCCGCACCGGCCGCCGCTCCCGCCGCTAAGCCGCTCACCAAAGCCCAGAGTGCGCTCAGCAACCTCGACGACGTCCTGCAGCGCAGGCGCGCCTGACACCCGGGCTGCCGGCGCAACATGCCGCAGCCACTTTCCGGTCCCGGTTGGTAAAGTGGCGGGAAAATTTGTAGCCTAGGGTCACCGGTTCCGCGGCTCCCACCGGAGAGCGGGCTGTTCCGGGGCTATAGCTCAGTTGGTAGAGCGCTTCGTTCGCATCGAAGAGGTCAGGAGTTCGAATCTCCTTAGCTCCACACAAATGGCTGTCTGATCCGGACGGTTTTCCAGCGCAATGAACCTCCCCTGGATTGGACAGAGTCAATGAGTTTGATCCGGCTGAACGACGTCAGCGTCGGCTTCGACAAAACCCCTGTACTCCGGGAAGCGTTCTTCCGGCTCGAACCGGGCGACCGCGTGGGCCTCATCGGCAGGAACGGGTCGGGCAAATCCACAATCCTCAAGCTCATCCTCGGGCAGGTGGCCCCGGACGCGGGCAACATCAGCCTGGATCCGGGCGTCACCACCGCCTATTTCTCCCAGTTCTCGGAACTCAACGGCGGGTCGAGCATCCTGGACGTCCTCGACGGGCTGTTCGCACACATCAAGGAAATCGAGGCGGAACTGGCCGCCATTGACACCGAGATCGCCGCGGGCCCGGCGGACGCCCGGCTGGACGAGCTCATCCACCGCCAGTCGGAACTCTTTGAAGACATGGACCGGCTGGACGGCTGGGACTACCAGCGCAGCATCGACAAAGTGCTCACTACCCTGGGCTTCAGCGACGCCCACCGGGCCTGCTCCATCGATGAACTGTCGGGCGGCTGGCGCAACCGCGCCGCCCTGGCCAAGATCCTGTTGGAGGCCCCCGACGTGCTCCTGCTGGACGAGCCCACCAACTATCTCGACGTGGCCGGCGTCGAATGGCTGGAAGGCTGGTTCCGCACCTTTAAGGGCGCCGCGATCATCGTCTCCCACGACCGGACCTTCCTGGACTCCGTCGTCACCCGGATCATCGAGGTGGAGAACTTCCACCTGCACGAATACCCGGGCAACTTCGCCGAGTACGTCGTGGCAAAGCAGTTCAGGCTCAAAAGCCTGGAAAGCCAGTTTCAGCACGAGTCCGAGCTGCTGGCGTTCGAGGCCGAGGGCATCTCGGACCGCCGTGAGGCTGCCAAAGCAGCGAGCAAGGGGCTGGCCAACCAGCTGGCCAAAATCAAGAAGTCACGCACGCCACGGCCGGTGGACCAGATCATCACGGAGATCTACAGCGGTCTCTACATCAAGGACGTCCTGTGCAGGGTGGAGTCCCTGGGCAAGTCCTACGACGGGCGGACGCTGTTCCGGGACCTGAGCTTCGAGATCGGCCGCGGGCACCGGATTGCCGTCATCGGCGCCAACGGCAGCGGCAAATCCACGCTGCTGCGCGCCCTGACCGGTGAGGAGGCCGCGGATACCGGCTCGGTCTCCTGGGCAAAGGGTGCCGGCATGGTTTCGTACAACCAGGTGCTTGAAGAGCTTAACGACGACGACACCGTCACCCACGCGGTCAACGCGATGCCGGAGAGCTTGGCGCTGACTGCGACGAAGAAATCCGTTCACAGGTTCCTTGCGATGTTCCAGTTTTCCGACGCCGACCTCAAGCAGCGGATCGGCAACCTCTCCGGCGGCCAGCGTGCCCGCGTGGCCATGGCCCAGTGCCTGCTCTCCGGAGCATCGGTGCTGCTGCTGGATGAGCCCACCAACCACCTGGACCTCTCCAGCACCCAGGTCATGGAACGCGCCCTGCTGCATTTCCCCGGGGCCGTTGTGGTGGTCAGCCACGACAGGTTCTTCACAGAGAAGGTGGCCAACCGCCGGCTCGTATTCGGAGCCGGCGCGGAGATGGCTGTTCAGGCCGCCTAGCTTCCCGAGACGCCTTCCGGAACCTCTTCGGCGGCCGATTCCACCCGCACCAGGACCGCCAGGCGGCGGGCTGTCCGCGCCATTGCCGCAGAGACTTCCGCCCCGCCCGGGACCGGCGCGTCCCGCCACGCGGCAGCAGCGCCTTCCCAGTCAAGGGGGCGTGGCCCGATCAGGAACAACGTCCTGCCCCGCTCGAAGAGGACCTCCACGGCCTCGCCGAAACGGATCCAGCCCGCGGCCATTTCAACCGAGACGGACTGAGGGGCCGGAACGCCGTCGATGACCCACGTGCTGTGCCGGTCCGCCAGCGCCCGGTAGTCGGCACCCGTCGCAGCGCCGCCGCAGAGCTCGGTGAAGCCGAACCAGAGCAGCTCCGGCTCGGCGTTCCTGGCCGTGAGCTGCGCGGTGGCCGGCGTCAGAATCCGCTGCTGGGCGGCCGACGGCGGAAACAGCCCGTAGGTGCCCAGCTGGTGCCCGGTGCCGGGAGTGATGATCCGGCCATGTGCCAGCGCAGCTGCAGCGCCGCCGTCCGTCCCGGTGCCCGGCATCAGAGCCAGCCTTTCTTCTTGAAGATCCCGTACATCAGGCCTGCCGTGCCGGCCATCAGGGCGATGGCCATCGGGTAGCCCGCTATCCAGTGGAGCTCCGGCATGTGGTCAAAGTTCATGCCATAGACGCCGGCCACGAAGGACGGCGCAAAGAAGATCGCAGCCCAGGATGAGATCTTCTTGACCTGTTCGTTCTGCTCGGCGCTTGCCTCGTTCTGGCGGTTGGCTGTCAGCGTCCCATCCAGTGTCAGGGCATTCTGCAGCAGATCCCGGAAGGAATCGGCCCGCGAGATGACCCGCTCCACATGGTCCTCCACATCCCGAAGGCTGTGCTGCAGCTCCGTTTCCACGCCGTATTTCTCGAAGCCGCGCTTGAGCTGCTGCATCATGCCAGGGAGCGGGTGGATGGCGCGCTGGAACTGGATGACCTCCCGCGCGAGTTCGTAGATCCGGCGCGAGACCGTGTTGTCGCCGCTGAACAGCTGGTCTTCGATCTCATCGATGTCGTTCTCGAGCCCCGCCACCACGGGGGCGTAGTCGTCCACCACCTTGTCCAGCAGGGCGTACAGGACGGCCTCCGGGCCGTGCCGGAGCAGGTCCGGCCTGGACTCGAGCCGG
>DATFAE010000146.1:0-48809 GCA_035254945.1 Arthrobacter sp.
GGAGTTCCAGAGGTAGGACGGGCTGTGGTCCACGGCGTAGTAGTTGATGTGGTCGCCGATGGTGAACATGGGCTCAGCAAAGGTGGTGGATCGCGCCCAGCTGAAACCCATGCCCTCGTCGCATGACACATCCACAATCAGGCTTCCGGGACTGAACGCCGCCAGGTCCTCCGTGCGCAGGTACGTCAGCGGGTTGTTGGGGTCCTGCAGGGTGCAGTTGACCACGATGTCGCTCTCGGCCAGGAACGGTGCCAGCGGGACCCTGCCGCGCTCGCTGATGACCTGGCTCAGGAACGGGGCTTCGTCGTCGTGGTCGAACTGGACGATGTTCACCGAGTGGATCGGTGCCCCGACGGCGGCCACGCCCCGGTTGGTCAGCACCTGGACGTCATGGATCCCGTGCGCGTTCAGCGCGGTGACGGCGCCCCGGGCCGTTGCGCCGAAGCCGATGACCGTGGCACTGAGCCTCCGGCCGTAGTCGCCGGTGGACCCGGTCAGCGCCAGGGCGTGCAGCACGGAGCAGTACCCCGCGAGTTCGTTGTTCTTATGGAACACGTGCAGCCCAAAGCCGCCGTCGCTGGCCCAGTGGTTCATGGCCTCGAAGGCAATCAGCGTGAGCTTCTTGTCGATGGCCAGCTGGGTGATGGCGCGGTCCTGGACGCAGTGCGGCCAGCCCCACAGGACCTGGCCGTCGCGCAGTTCGGCGAGGTCTTCCGGCTGCGGTTTGGGCAGAAGCACGACGTCGGCCTCCGCCAGCAGCGCTTCCTTGGTGGCCATTTTCCCCACAAGGGTGGAGAGGTGGTCATCCGAGACGCCGAAGCGCTCGCCGTAGCCCTGTTCCAGGATGATGCGCCCGCGGACTTCAGCGTCAATGCGCTCGAAGTGCAGGGGATGGATGGGAAGGCGGCGCTCATCCGGTTTCCGGGTGGAAGCCAGGACTCCCAGGCTCAGCTGGGTCTGTCTGCCACTCACTTTTTCTTGGCGGCCTTGCTGGACGTGATGTCCAGGGAGCTGGCCGGCGCTGCGGCTGCCCGCTTGTCGGCGCGCTTTTCCTTGATGGACTTGCCGGCTTTTTTGGATGCTGCTTGACGCGGGGACTTGTCAGCCATGTTTGCTCCTGTAGCGGAACCGAAGAGGTTCCTGACTTCTGACGATACACGGCAGGACCTAACGGGATGCCGTGCGGGTACAGCGGGCAACATTTGGCGTTGGCTTGGGGTGCCGGGCCGGGCGGCGGCCCGGCAGGCGGCGCGGCGGTCATTGTGCCCGGCGGTTCCCGGTGTGAAAATGACGCTCTGGGCACTGCGCCGGGCAGGGCCTTGCGGAATCACGGGAACAGCAGCATGGGCACGATCGAGATCCACAGCACCGTCCTTGTCCCCTGCGGGCGGTCGGAAGTCTACGCATTCTGCGTCGACGCGCAGGCGCGCGCGGCGGTGCCCGGGCAGGAGGGCCTGGTGCCGCAGTTCAGTGACCTGGTGCCGGACCGGTCCTGGACGGAGACGCTGGATGGCCGCACCGAAACGATTACGTGTTCCTATGTGGTGTATCCGGTGGCCGACAGCACCCGCCTGACCGTGAGCGCGCAGTACGCCCCGAAGGGACTTGGGCGCATGTTTTCCGGAGCAAAGGAGGGCGCCTACCGGAAGCAGGAGGCCTCCCGGCTGGCGGCGCTCAAGAAGGCCCTGGAGCGTGAGGTGAGGCGGGGGAAGAAAGTCTAGTTCCGGCGTCGTCCGGCATCTGCGCGGACCGGCGGAGTGGAGCGGCTGACGGGAATCGAACCCGCGTATCAAGCTTGGGAAGCTAGCGCTCTACCATTGAGCTACAGCCGCGTGGCCCCGATGTGAGCGGGGCAGAACTTAGCTTAGCGCAGTTGCGCGGCCCCGCCGTCACCGGCGCGATCGGGCCGGCTTCGTGTCTGCAGCGGCACCCCGCGTCATCCAGTAACTCTTCAATAACGTACCCGTCCGTAGCTAGGTGCGCGGGGAAACGACTGACTACTCTGAACCGGATAGCCGCGGTGTCATGGGGGGAGGCGGGCTATCGAGGGCTTGACGTCAAACAAAGGATTCCCATGGCATTCGCAGAGCACGAGGTACTCATCCGTCGTGACGCGATGGCTGTCTACACTTTCCTGGTTGATGGGCTGAACCTTCCGCAGTGGCGGGACGGGATCCACAGCATCGGCCTCGCTGCGGGGGCCGTTGGGACCAAGGGCGCGGTGTACCGGCAGACCTTGGCAGGCCGGTCAGGACGGCCCGTTGCCGGAGACTTCGAAATCACGCAGGCCAGGCCCGGGGCCGAAATACAGTTCCAGGTCATCGCCGGGCCTGCGAGGCCCTCGGGCGGCTATTACCTCAGCACGGAGCAGGGCGGAACCAGGGTCAGGTTCGCCCTTGAGTTCCAGCCGAAGGGGCTCCAGGGGCTGATGAACAGCATGATCCAGCGGACCATGAAGGCCGAAGTCGCCCAGCTGGAGCGGCTGAAGCACGTCCTGGAACTCCAGCCGGCCACGTAAGGTCCGTTCCGCCGTCGGGCGTTCCACGGCGTCACAGCCCGAAGCTTCCCGCCCGCGACCAGCATCGTGCGCCGCGCATGCGGTATTTTGGGAGGCGTGCTGATCTCTGACCGCGATATTCGTGCCGAAATAGACTCCCAACGGATTGTACTTGAACCGTACGATGCCGCGATGGTCCAGCCGTCCTCGGTGGACGTACGGATTGACCGGTTCTTCCGGCTCTTCGACAACCACAAATACGCGCACATCGATCCCGCGGAGGAGCAGCCGGAGCTGACCCGCCTGGTGGAAGTTGAGGACGGCGAGGCGTTCATCCTGCACCCGGGCGAGTTTGTGCTTGGCTCCACCTACGAGACCGTGACCCTGCCCGACGACATCGCGGCACGCCTTGAGGGCAAGTCCTCACTGGGGCGCCTCGGCCTGCTGACCCACTCCACCGCCGGTTTCATCGACCCCGGATTCTCCGGCCACGTGACGCTGGAGCTGTCCAACATGGCCACGCTGCCCATCAAGCTGTGGCCGGGCATGAAGATCGGTCAGTTGTGCTTCTTCCGGCTGACGTCCGCGGCGGAATTCCCGTACGGCTCCGGCGAGTACGGCAACCGCTACCAGGGCCAGCGCGGCCCCACCGCCAGCCGCAGCCACCTGAACTTCCACCGCACCGAGATTTAGCCTCCGCCGAGGGGCCCGGCCTCCGCCGAGGGGTGAGATCTCGGCGGTATAGCCCCGCCTGAGCGCCGAAAGCTCACCCCTCGGTGGCCGGGGGTGGCCCCACTGTTCCTTCCCACTGTGGAAAACCGGCCTCGCCCGCTCCGGCTGTGCCAACAATTGCCTATGCGGCGGCCAACCCCACTTCCAGCGCAATTTGCCAGACGCTCCTTCACCCTGGAAGAACAGCGCGACGCCGGAGTGCCGGCAGACCGTCCATGGCGCCGCGACCTGCGGGTTGCCAGCCGCGGCATCCGGGTTCCCTGGGGTCAGGCGCAGCCGCTGAACCATACCTGTGGCTTACTCACGGGAATGACGCCTGGGTCGGTGTACAGAGCTCGACGGCGTCCCGCTCACCACGCCGGCCCGGACGTGGCCAGACCTTGCGTCGGTACTGGGTCCTGAAGACCTGGTAGTCGCGGCAGACCACTTCATCTGCGTCCAGTCACGCAGCTTCGGGCCGAAGAAGGAAGCACTCTGTTCCATCGCCGAACTCCACGGCCAGGTCCTCGCCAACCCTGGAGCCAGGGGCATCCGCGCGGCGCGGCGTGCGTTGGAGCTCTGCCGGGTGGGCTCGGACTCCGCGCCGGAAACCCTGCTCAGGCTGGCCATCGGGCGCGTGGGTTTACCGGAACCCGTCCTGAGCCACGTAGTGCTGGACCACACGGGCGGGGAACTGGCCTGGCCCGATATCGCCTTCCCGGACTTCAAGGTGGCGGTCAATTACGACGGACGCCACCATCTCCAGGAGCGGCAGCGCGAGTCCGACATCCGCCGTGATGAGTCCATTGCCGCAGTCGGCTGGATTTCCGTGACCATAACGGCCGGCCACGTCCGCACGTGGGGTTATGACGGGTGCGCTCACCGGGTCATGGACGCGCTTGCCAGGGCGGGTTGGCGGATCGAGGGGTGAGGTCTCGGCGGTATCGCCCTGCCATAGCACCGAGATCTCACCCCTCGGCGCAGGCGAGGGCGGCGTGGCGGGCCAGGCTATGCCTGTGCGGGCACGCGGGCGGGGCGGCCGAGGGCCTTCACGACCGGCTCCACGTAGCGGGCGGCCAGGGGTCCGAGGATGGCCATCAGCAGGACGTAGGCGGTGGCGAGGGCGGCCAGTTCGTCCGGGACCACGCCGGAAGCCACCGCCAGGCCGGCGATGACAATGGAGAACTCACCGCGCGCAATCAATGCCGCGCCTGCACGGAAGCGGCCGGGCCGGGCAATCCCTGCCCGCTTCGCTGCCCAGACCCCGGTGACCATTTTGGTGGCTGCTGTGACGACTGCCAGGACGAGCGCCCAGCCGAGAACCGGCGGGATGGACGACGGATCCGTGTTGAGCCCGAAGGCCACAAAGAAAATCGCTGCGAACAGGTCGCGCAGCGGTTCGAGGATGCGGGTGGCATTGTGCGCCGTGGCACCCGAAATGGCGATGCCGAGCATAAACGCGCCCACCGCCGCCGAGACCTGCATGGCGGAAGCAACGCCGGCCACCAACAGAGCCGCGCCCAGCAGGTTGAGCAGGAAGACCTCGGAGTTTTCGCTGTGGACGGCCTGGGAGACGCGGTGGCCGTGCCGCAGGGCCACCATGAGGACCAGGCTCACCACGGCGAGCGAAATTCCCACCGTTGTCAGGCCGCCGAGGAAACTCACGCCGGCCAGCGTGGCGGTGAGGATGGGCAGGTAAACGGCCATGGCCAGGTCCTCGAACACCAGGATGGACAGCACCACAGGCGTTTCGCGGTTACCGATCCGCCCCAGGTCAGTGATCACCTTGGCGGCAATCCCGGACGAGGAAATGTACGTGACGCCGCCCATGACCATCGCGCCCACCGCGCCCCAGCCGAGCAGCAGCGCCAGCGCGGCGCCCGGCAGGAAGTTCAGCACCAGGTCAAGAACACCGGCCTGCCAGGACCTGCGCAGACCGGTGAAAAGCTCGGCAGCCGTATATTCCAATCCGAGCATAAGCAGCAGCAGGATCACGCCGATCTCACCCGAGAGGTGGGCGAACTCCTGCATGCCTTCAAGCTTCACCACCCCGCCGGCGCCGAAGGCGAGACCGCCCACGAGGTACAGCGGGATGGGGGACATTCCGATCCGTCCGGCCAGCCTGGCCAACAGGCCAAGGCAGAACACAACGGCCCCCAGTTCAATGAGGGTCAGGGCCAACGGGTCCACGTCGGCTATCCGTTGCGGAGGATATCGGCCGCGTCGTCGAGGCCTTCTTGCGTGCCGACGGCGATCAGCAGATCACCAGAGTGAAGTACGACGTCGGGACCCGGCGACGGGAGCACCTCGCCTTCACGCATGATCGCCACAATGGAGACTCCGCACCGGGTGCGGATGCACGCCTTGCCCATCGGCTGGTTCTGGAACGGGGAATCCGGCGCGATGGAGAACTGCCGGGTCACGATCCCGGGGACGTCCCTGTGTTCTTCGGTCAGCTTCATGGCCAGGTGCTGTCCGCCCAGGAGGTTGCCCAGGGTGGCGGCTTCATCCCCGGTGAGGGGAATGGATGCCTGGCAGGTGTCGGGATCATCCCAGGTGGAGACGATCAGCTCCGTCTGGCCTTCCCGCAGCTCCACGACGCCGATGCGGCGTCCCGAAGCAGTCATAAAATCCTTCCGCCGGCCGAGGCCGGGGAGGTCCGTCTCATCCACGTTCATAGCTCCAGCCTAATCCGCGCGCGGCGGTTTAGGGCGTCCGCCGCCCAAGACGCGAAAGGCGGGGCCCCAAGTGTTCGTTCGCGCCGGTTGGACGGCGTTGGCTAGGCGGCGGGAACCACAGCGATGGCGGCCTTGTCCGGCGACTTGACCGGGAGGAGGACCAGCAGCCCGGCGAACAGCACCACCATGATCCCCAGGATGCCCCAGCGCTGCGCCTCACCCTGTGCCACGAGGGGAGTGGCCAGTGCGATGCAGAGCGTGAACAGCGACGGAGCCAGGAAGCTGACGGCGCGGCCGGTGGTGGCGTACAGGCCAAAGAGCTCGCCGGACTCGCCATGGGGCGCAAGCCGTGCCAGGTACGCCCGGGAGGATGACTGGGCCGGGCCAACGAACAGGCAAAGAAACAGCCCGAAGACCCAGAAAGTGGTGCTGCCGGCCCACTGCATGCCGAAGAAAATGTAGTCCCCGTTACCCAGGACCAGGATGGCAGTCCCGGCGATCAGCAGGCCCACCAGTGAACCGATAATGACGGCCTTGGGCCCCACGCGGTCATCCAGGAAGCCGCCGATGACGGCACCCACGGCCGCCACGATGTTGCCGAAGATGGCGAAGAAGATGACCTGCGACAGCTCAAAGCCGAACGTGCCGGCCGCGATGATCCCGCCAAAGGTAAAGACGGCGGCCAGCCCGTCGCGGAAAACCGCGCTGGCCATCAGGAAGTAAATGGTGTGCGGGCTGGTGGCGTAGATGGCCCTGATCCGGCGGATCAGCAGGCCGTAGGATGCCAGGAAACCAAGGGGCCTGGCCTGCTTGGGCCGCGGGAGTTCCGGGACAGCGAACAGGACCGGCAGGGCGAAGATGAAAAACCACAGGGCGGAGAACACGGCCACCAGGCGGATGTTGAGGCCGTCCTGGGTGGACGCGCCGAACCAGTCAAAGCCCGGCTGGACGAACAGTTGCAGGACGGCCAGGAGCGCCACGATGCCGCCGACGTACCCGCTGGCCCAGCCCAGGCCGCTGACCCTGCCAATGTTCCTCGGCGTGGAGATCTGGGCGAGCATGGCGTTGTAGTTGACGCCGGCGAATTCGAAGAACACGTTACCCAGCGCAATGAGGGACACCCCCAGCAGCAGGAACTCCGGCCGCGGGAAGACGAAGAAGCACAGCGCGGTCAGGATGGCGACGGCGGCCGTGTTGACTCCCAGCCACAGCTTCCGCCGCCCGCCGGCATCCGAACGCTGCCCGGTCACGGGGGCCAGCACCGCGATGGCGAAGCCGGCAATGGCCAGCGCCCCGCCCAGGACCGCGGAAGCGTGGTCCTCGCCGCCGAAGGCGTTGGAGGTCAGGTACACGGTGAACACGAAGGTGGTCATCACAGCGTTGAAGGCGGCAGAGCCCCAGTCCCAGGCGGCCCACGCCAGTACCCGGCCCGTGCCGGTCGCGTGGTTCCCTGCTTCGAGTTCCGATGGCGGCTGCATGGCCTCAGGAGCGCTGGCGGTGTTCATAGGCTGAATGGTATCCGCCCGTGGCGAACAACCGCCGGGATGCCACCCCGGGCACCCGCCGATTCCCGCCGTCCGGCCGGTCCCCCGCGGCAGGAGTGGCGGTTGCACCTTGATAAACTGTGGGCGCTGACATCTTACGAATGACCGCCTGCTCTTACTTTTGACAATCGAATCCCTGACGTTGCGGAGATACCAGTGATCACAGTCCTTGCCGTGCACTTTACGGTGGCTGCTGTGGCGCCCTTTCTGTTCAGGGCCTGGGGGCGGAATGCGTTCTACGCGCTGGCGGCCGTCCCGGCGGTGTCATTCCTCTGGCTGCTGCTCCAGCACGGCGCGGTGTATTCGGAGGCAGGCTTCGTTGCAGAAGTATTCCCGTGGATTCCGGGGCTCAAGCTGGAGTTCGCCTTCAGGATGGATGCCCTCGCCTGGGTGATGTCACTCCTGGTGCTCGGAGTCGGTGCCCTCGTGCTGGTCTACTGTGCGCGGTACTTCAAGAAAAAGGACCAGGACCTCGGTGGCTTCGGCGCCCAGCTCCTGGCTTTTGCCGGGGCCATGTTCGGCCTGGTGGTGGCGGACGATCTTCTCCTGATGTTCATCTTTTGGGAACTCACCACCATCCTGTCCTACCTGCTGATCGGCTTTGCCCGCACCCGCCTCGCCGCCCGCCGCTCCGCGCTGCAGGCCCTGATGGTCACCACCGCCGGCGGACTCGCCATGCTGGTGGGCCTCATCATGCTGGGCTACAGCGCCGGAACGTACCGGATCTCGGCCATCCTTGCCGAGGCCCCCGGGCTGGTCGCCGGACCCGCCGGCGCGACGGTGGGGGCCGCCGTCGTCCTTATCCTGGTGGGGGCCATCACCAAGTCCGCGCTGGTCCCGTTCCATTTCTGGCTCCCCGGGGCCATGGCTGCGCCCACCCCGGTCAGCGCCTACCTGCACGCCGCAGCAATGGTGAAGGCGGGCATCTACCTGGTGGCCCGCCTGGCGCCCGGCTTCGCGGAGACAGCCTACTGGCAGCCTGTGGTCCTGGGGCTCGGCCTGGCCACCATGCTGGTGGGCGGGTACCGGGCGCTCCGCCAGACCGACATCAAGCTGATCCTCGCCTACGGCACCGTCAGCCAGTTGGGCTTCCTCACCATGGTGGTGGGGCTGGGCACACCGGACGCCGCGCTCGCCGGACTCGCGATGCTCCTGGCGCACGGGCTGTTCAAGGCCACGCTGTTCCTGGTGGTGGGCATCATCGACCACCAGTCCGGGACCCGTGACGTCCGGAAGCTTTCCGGCGTCTTCGCGTCGTCCCGCGCCCTGGGGATCGTGGCCGGCATCGGCGCCGCGTCCATGGCCGGCGTCCCGCTGCTGGCAGGGTTCGTGGCCAAGGAGTCGGTCCTCGAGGCCTTTGTCCACCACGCCCAGGACGGGCCCTGGGGCGCCGTGGTGCTCGCGGGCATCGTGCTGGGCTCCATCCTGACATTCGCCTACAGCGCCCGCTTTATGTGGGGGGCCTTCGCCGCCAAACCCGGGGTGGAACGGACCCCCTTCAAGGCGGTCAGGCCATCGTTCCTCGCAGCCCCGGCCTTCCTGAGCCTCCTCACCATCGTGTACGGCCTCTGGCCGGAGCCGGTGGATGCGTGGATCCAGCCGTACGCCACACTGTTCGCCTCCACCGCGCCCGACGCCGGAACACCGGCCGGGCAGGCAGGCCACCTCGCGTTGTGGCACGGTTTCACCCCGGCCCTGGGCCTGACGGCGGTCACCTTTGTACTGGGCCTGGCGATGTACTTCGGCCGGACCCTCGTGGCGCGGGCGCAGGACCGCGTGCCGGCCTGGGTCGACGCGGACCGGGCCTACCAGTACACCATCGGGGCGCTGGATGACACGGCTGTCTGGATCACCGGCCGCACCCAGCGCGGTTCGCTCTACTTCTACCTGGCAGTCATCCTTTCCGTGGCCTGCGTCCTTCCGCTCTCCACCATGCTGGTGTTCAACAAGCCGCTCCCGGACAACCTGTATTTCATCGACCCCACTTCGCCGCTGCAGCTGGTGGCCGGTGCCGGGATCGTGATCGGCGCCCTCGCAGCGGTCAAGGCCAACAAGAGGTTCCTGGCCGTGCTGATGGTGTCCGTGACGGGCTACGGCATTGCCCTGATGTTCGCCCTGCAGGGTGCGCCGGATCTGGCCCTGACGCAGATGCTGGTGGAAACCATCATCCTGGTGGCGTTCGTCCTGGCGATGCGCAGCCTGCCCGCCGAGCTCCGCGACCGCACCGGCGGCAAATACCGGGTGGTGCGCGTCATCATCGGGCTGGGCTTTGGCGTCACCATGATTTTCGCCGCCATCTACGCCATGGGCGCCAGGATTGCCACGCCCGTTTCCCTGGAGTTCCCCCGCCTCGCCTACGAGGGCGGCGGCGGGCTGAACATCGTCAACGTGACCCTGGTGGACATCCGCGTCTGGGACACCTTCGGTGAAATCTCCGTCCTGGCGCTCGCCGCCACCGGGGTGGCCAGCCTGATCTTCGTCCGCGGCCGCGGCGACCGCATCCTGATGTCCGCCGACGTTGCGGAGGGGACCGTGGGCCGCCACACCGGCGTCGATCCCGGTTCCCGTGACGCCGCCGCCCTGGCCATCAGCAGGAAGTTCGCGGCGTCCACCCGTGACGCCTGGATTGTTGCCGGCCGGACGTTGGCCCCGGAGCGGCGCTCCATCATTTTCGAAGTGGTCACGCGGCTGATCTTCCACTCCATGATCATCTTCTCCCTGTACCTGCTGCTGGCGGGGCACAACCTGCCCGGTGGAGGTTTCGCCGGCGGGCTCACCGCCGGCCTGGCGCTGACCATCCGCTATCTGGCCGGCGGACGCTTCGAACTGCGGGAGGCCACGCCCATCAGCGCCGGAACCCTCCTGGGCATCGGGCTGGCGACGGCGGCAGCGTCCGGCGTGGTGCCGCTCCTGCTGGGCGGCCAGGTCTTCCAGACGGCCATCATCGAACTGTGGCTGCCGGTCTTCGGCGACATCAAGTTCGTCACCTCCACCATTTTCGACATTGGCGTCTACATCGTGGTGGTGGGCCTGGTGCTGGACGTGCTGCGCAGCCTCGGCGCCGAAATCGACGAGAACTTCGAAGCGCAGGCCACATTGCCCGCCGAGGAGCAGGAACCGCTGGGTGTCCCTGCCGAAACCACAGCAAAGGGCCAAGGATGAGCGTCAACCTGACCCTCCTGGCCGTCATGGGGGCACTCTACGCGTGCGGCATCTACCTCATCCTGGAACGTAGCCTCACGCGGGTGCTGCTGGGCCTGATGCTCCTGGCCAACGCCACCAACCTGCTGATCCTGGCGACTGGCGGGTACGCCGGGCTGGCGCCGTTCTACGCCAAGGACACGTCCGCCCAGGATTACAACGATCCCCTTCCGCAGGCACTGATCCTCACCTCGATCGTCATCTCGTTCGCCGTGACGGCCTTTATGCTCGGCATCATCTACCGGACCTGGGTCCTGGCCAGGCAGGACGAAATCCAGGACGACGTCGAAGACCGCCGCGTCGCCGAGACGCCCAGCTTCGACGCCGAGGACGACGCCGAAATCCCCATTGAGACGTCCGAGTTTCCGCTCACCATGCTGGGCGGCGACGGGCGCTCCGTGTCCGACCACGGCCCTGCGTCAGACCACACCCCAGCCGGAGGCGGCGAGGAAGCCGCCGGGGGCACCGTAACGGCCGGCGCCACGACGATCGCCGCCGTTGACGCCGCCGCGGAGGAACAGCCCGGCTCCCGCAACGTCACCCCAGGCCCCGAAGGAGGTGTGAAGTGAACATCGCAAGCTTTGCCCCGCTCGCCGTCGTACTTCCCATCCTGGGCGCCGCCCTGACCTTTGTGCTGATCAGGCACTCACGGGCACAGCGGACGGTCAGCATCGCGCTGCTGTCCCTTACCCTTGCCCTGGAATGCCTGCTCCTGGCCTCCGTCTGGGAAGGCGGGACCGCCGCGGTGAACATCGGCGGCTGGCTGCCGCCCTGGGGAATCGTGATGGTGGTTGACCAGTTCTCCTCCCTGATGCTCGTGGTTTCCTCCGCAGTCAGCCTCGCCGTGCTGGTGTACGCCACCGGGCAGGGCATGGCCGACGGCGACCGGGACGCTCCCGTGTCGATCTTCCACCCGACCTACCTGATCCTGGTGGCGGGAGTGTCCAACGCCTTCCTGTCCGGGGACCTCTTCAACCTGTACGTGGGCTTCGAGATCCTGCTGACGGCGAGCTACGTCCTGATGACGCTGGGCGGCACCGGCCCCCGGATCCGGGCGGGCGTGACCTACGTGGTGGTGTCAGTGGTCTCCTCGGTGCTTTTCCTGATCTCCATCGCCATGGTCTATGGGGCCACCGGGACGGTGAACATGGCGGACCTGGCCATCAAGCTGGCGGACCTGGACCAGGGCACCAAGACCCTCCTGCACGTGATGCTGCTGGTGGCTTTCGGCATCAAGGCCGCCGTGTTCCCCCTGTCCTTCTGGCTCCCGGACTCCTACCCCACCGCGCCGGCACCCGTCACCGCGGTGTTCGCCGGTTTGCTGACGAAGGTGGGCGTCTACGCGATGGTCCGCACCGAGACTCTCCTGTTCCCCGGCGACTCCCTCAATACACCACTGATGGTGGCGGCGCTGCTCACCATGGTGGTGGGGATCCTGGGCGCCCTGGCGCAGAGTGACATCAAGCGTCTGCTCTCCTTCACCCTGGTCAGCCACATCGGCTACATGGTGTTCGGCCTGGCCATGTCCTCGGTGGCCGGACTGGGCGCGGCGGTGTTCTACGTGGCCCACCACATCACCATCCAGACCAGCCTCTTCCTGGTCACCGGGCTCATCGAACGCCGCGGCGGGAGTTCCTCGGTGGACCGGCTGGCCGGCCTGGCCAAACTGTCGCCCCTGCTGGCGTTGCTGTTCTTCATTCCGGCCATGAACCTGGCGGGGATCCCGCCGTTCTCCGGGTTCCTGGGGAAGGTGGGCCTCATGCAGGCCGGCATCGAACTCGGCACGCCACTGGCGTACACGCTGGTGATCGGCGGCGTCCTTACAAGCCTGCTGACCCTGCTGGCTGTCGCCAGGGTCTGGAACCGCGCGTTCTGGCGCAAACCCTCCGACGCCGACCACCCCGATCCCGTGCTCCTCGCCCCGCGCGAGACCTCCGACACCGGGCGCCGCGGCGGCCGCAACAACGTCACCCTGCTGCCGCGGACCATGGTGGGCTCCACCCTCGGCCTGGTGCTGCTGGGCGTCTCGCTCACGGTCTTTGCCGGCCCGCTGTTCAAGGTTTCGGACCAGGCCGCCCGGGACATGCTGGACCGGTCCTCCTATATCCAGGCAGTCCTCGGTGAAGAGACGGCCGTGCCCCTGATCCTGACGTCCGGAGGCGGCAAGTGAGCCGCCGTCGTATTTCCCTGCGCCAGGAGCTGCCGCTCCTGGTCTGGCTGGTCATTGTCTGGGGCGCGCTGTGGCAGGACTTCAGCCCGGGCAACCTCCTGTTCGGGGCCCTCCTGGCGGTTGCCGTGGCCCGGATGTTCTACCTTCCGCCGGTGGAGCTGAGCGGCCGCTTCAACATCCTCCACGCCCTGCCCTTCGCGCTGGAGTTCCTGGGCAAGGTGGTGGCCGCGAGCTTCCAGGTCATGTACCTTGCGGTGGTCCGGGGCCCCGCGGTGACCAACGCCGTCATCGCCGTTCCCCTGCGGAGCCACGAGGACCTGATGGTGACAGCCACCGGGCACGTCATCTCCCTGATCCCCGGATCCCTGGTGGTGGAGGTGGACCGCTCAACGTCCACGCTGTACCTCCACGGGCTGAACGTCAGCACGCCGGACGACGTCGAGAAGCTCCGCCGGGAAGTCCGGGACATCGAGGCCGGGCTGATCCGCATCATGGGTACGCGGCAGGAACTGGACGCAATCAGGCAGGAGGCCTCAGCATGATGCAGATCGTCCTGGCCGTAACGGCAGTCATTCTGTCGCTGGCGGCCGCCGGGGCCATTATCAGGATCGCGCGGGGACCCTCATTGCTGGACCGGGTGCTGGCCTCAGACGTCCTGCTGGCCATCCTCGGTGCCGCCCTGTGCGTCGACATGGCCGTCAACAGGCACCTGAACAACCTCATGCTGCTGGTGGCGCTGTCAATCATCGGCTTCATCGGCTCGGTCACCGTGGCACGCTTCGTGGCCGACCGGCGGGAGCAGCCCCATGAGTCCTGAGCCAACCGCCGTGGACACCGTCATCGACGCCGTATCCGCCGTCTTCATGGTCGTGGGAGCCCTGATGTCGCTGGCCGCGGCCGTGGGCCTGCTGCGGTTCCCGGACCTGCTGAGCAGGATGCACGCCGCCACCAAGCCCCAGGTCCTGGGCCTGTTCCTGCTGCTGGCGTCCATCGGCCTGCAGTTGCGCACCTGGTGGGTGTGGCCGGTGCTGCTGGTGGCCTGGATCTTCCAGCTGCTCACCGTGCCTGTCTCGGCCCATATGGTAGGCCGCGCAGGTTACCGGACCAAGCACCTGCACCGCGAGCTGCTCAGCTCAGACGAGCTGGAGGCCGTGGTGCAGAAAGCCGCCGCCAGAGCGTCCCGGGAGGATGCTTCCGACGGCGGCCGGCCGGACTGATCCCAGCCCGGTTTGTGTTGCGTCCTAGACGATGTCCTGGCTCTTGGCGAAACGGGTGATGGCCCGCTGGGTGCCCCGGTTGGCGAGGACCTGGATGACGGCGCTCACGGAGGCGGAGATGAGGGCGAACGTCAGCGCCGTGCGCAGCGTCGTGGGAACATCGTCCTTCCCGCCCTTCGGCGGCTTGTTGCCGGTGGTCTTTTCCCAGATCGCGTCAACGGCCTTGGTGCCGGCGAATCCGGCCAGCAGGCTGATGCCCGTGCCCAGCAGCTTGATGAAGAAGTTCATTCCCGTGCTCCTTGCGTCTTGAATTCAGGACTTCCCCTAGCCTAACGGCATCAGGCCGGGCGCCAGGCTGCCCCCGTGGCGGCCGCGCTCACTCCGCCCGCATGGACCCCAGGATTTCGCGCAGGGCCTCCACCACGAGGTCGTGGTCCTGCTGCTGCGGCAGCCCGGACACGGTGACGGTTGCCACCGCACCCACCCCGGCCACGTACAGCGGGAAGGAGCCGCCGTGCGGCGCGTAGGTGGACTCGTCGAACCAGCCGTGGTCCTCGATCCGGCCGCCGTGCAGCCTGCCGCGGAGGCCCACCAGCAGTGACGGGATTTCGTACCGGGCGGCGGTGCGCTGCTTGGCGAGGATCCAGTGCCCGTTGTCCGGGGTGGCACCGTCCAGGGCCACGTGGAAGAGCACCTGCCCGCCCTTGGTGATGTCGATCGCGATGGGAAGCCGGCGGGCCTTTCCCAGCTCCACCAGCAGCAGCCCCAGGTTGAGGGCATCGTCCTTGGTGAAATGCGGAAACTGCAGCTCGGCGATCTCGGCTTCGATCCGGCCGATCAGCGCCTCGAGCAGTCCCTCCGGCTGGGCCGCCCTCGAGTCGGGATTGAACGCAGTCACAGTCGGGTTGTTGGCAGTCATGGCCCACAATCTACCCCTCCTGCGGTGTAAACTGGACCACGCCCATCAGGGCATATTCATTAACGACAGGGGAGCGCCGCCGTCGGGCATCACTGGCATTGCCAGGGAACCGCAGGTGGGCGCTGAGAGTGCGGGACAGCCGCAGACCCTCGAACCTGATCCGGTTAGTACCGGCGCAAGGGAGTCGAGTTCTCGAAGTGTGCGGTACACGGCGGCCAGCCGGGCGCCAAGGCACTTTCCCCTCCTGTTCCTCAGGAGGATCACATGACAACTGCAGCATTCAAGAAGACCGGCTACACCTGGCGCATTGTGGACATCGTGGTGGCCGCGCTCATCGCCATCGCCGGCGGCGTGATCTTCTGGGCATGGTCCCAGGGCGCCGCCGCGGTCTCGCCCCCCATGAACGCCGTCTACCCGCCGCTGACCGGCCTGATCGCCGGCGGCTGGATGATCCCGGCCGTGCTGGGGATGCTCATCATCCGCAAACCGGGCGCCGCGCTGTTCTGCGAAACGGTGGCAGCCATGGGTGAACTGATCATGGGCTCGCCGTACGGCGCTTCCGTGCTGTTCTCCGGCTTCGTCCAGGGCCTCGGTGCCGAGATCATTTTCGCGGTCTTCGTCTACAGGAAGTTCAACCTGCCCGTATCGCTGCTGGCCGGCGCTGCTGCCGGACTGTTCTGCGGCCTGAACGACTCCTTCGCCCCCTGGGGCTGGAACATTGCCTACGCCGCCGGTGACAAGCTCGCGTACATCGTGTTCACCGCCATCTCCGGAGCTGTCATCGCCGGCGCCCTGTCCTGGATCGCCACCCGCGGCCTGGCCCGGACCGGCGTGCTGAGCTCCTTCGCGTCCCGCAAGGCTGCGACGGAGCCCGTCTTCTCCTGATGCCCGCAGCTTCCGACGGCGCCGCCTCCGCTGCGGCGCGGCCCGCTGCCGTCACCGCCCGCGGCTGGGGGTGGCGGCACGCCGGCCGGTCCCGGCCCGCCGTCCACGCCCTGGACCTGGACATCCGGCCCGGGGAGCGTGTGCTCCTGCTCGGCCCATCCGGCGCAGGCAAGTCCACGCTCCTCCATGCCTTGGCCGGGGTGCTGGGGGATGTGAACGACGACGGCGATTCGGACGAGTCCGGTTCGCTGCTGATCGACGGCGCGTCCCCGCGTGGGCGCCGCGGCTGTGCGGGGCTGATGCAGCAGGACCCCGAAACGCAGGTCGTCCTGTCCCGGCTCGGAGACGACGTCGCCTTCGGCGCCGAGAACCTCGCCGTGCCCCGCGAGGGGATCTGGCCGCGCGTTCACGAGGCGCTGGACGACGTCGGACTTTCCCACCTGCCGCTGGACCACCCGACGTCGGCCCTGTCCGGCGGGCAAAAGCAGCGCCTGGCGCTGGCAGGCATCCTGGCCATGCGGCCGGGGCTGATCCTGCTGGACGAGCCCACAGCCAACCTGGACCCCACCGGCGTCCTCGAAGTCCGCGACGCCGTGGGCCGCTGCCTGGACAAGACCGGAGCAACCCTGGTTGTGGTGGAGCACCGCGTGGCCGTCTGGAAGGACCTCGTGGACAGGATCGTGGTGCTGCAGCCCGGCTCCGCCGCCGATCCCGCGGTGCTGCTGGACGGGCCCCCGGACCAGGTCCTCGCCGGGGCCCGGGACCTGCTGATCGCTGCCGGCGTCTGGGTACCCGGCTTTGTTCCCGCCACCCGGAACCGGACCTCCGGCGGTGCCGGGGACCTGCTGCTGGCGGCCGAAGAACTTGCCGTTTCCCGCGAACGGCCGCGCCGCCGCCGCCTCAAGTCCATCCCTCCGGTCCCGGTCCAGCAGGGCATTTCGGCGCAGGTCCGCGCCGGGCAGGCCCTGACCGTCACGGGTCCCAACGGCACGGGCAAATCCACCTTCGCGCTGACGCTTGCCGGCCTTCTGGCCCCCGTAGACGGCAACGTCTCTGCCACCCTGGACCTGAGCCGGGGCGCAGGCATCGACCCCTACAAATGGAAGGCGGACCAGCTGATCGCCCGGATCGGAACCGTCTTCCAGGAACCCGAGCACCAGTTTGTCACCGGCAAGGTCCTGGACGAGCTGATGTTCGGACCGCGGCACCTGGGCCACGGCGAAGAACGGGTGGAGGAACTCCTGGCGCGGCTCCGGCTGACCGACCTCGTGGACGCCAACCCCTACACGCTCTCCGGCGGTGAAAAGCGCCGGCTGTCCGTGGCCACCGTGCTCGCCGCACACCCGCAGGTGCTGGTCCTGGACGAACCGACCTTTGGCCAGGACGCCAACACCTGGGCGGAACTGGCGTCCTTCCTCTCAGAACTGCTCGACGCCGGCACCGCCGTGGTGTCCGTGACGCACGACGCCGAATTCAGCGCTGTGCTGGGCGGCACCGAACTCCGGCTCGGCACCACCGAAGCGGTGGCCCCATGAGGCAGCAGCTGACCCTCCGGGGGAACCAGGCCCTGCTGACCCGGGCCAATCCGCTGAGCAAGTTCGCCGCCGTCGTCTTTATGACCGTGGTGCTGGCGCTGTCCATCGACTGGGTGTCCGCCTCCGTGGCGCTGGTCTGCGAACTGCTGCTTTTCCCGCTCGCCGGGCTGACCCTGACGCTGCTGTGGCAGCGAGGCTGGCCGCTGATCCTCGCGGCGGCCGTGGGCGGCTGGAGCACCTCCATCCTGGCGCCGGACAGCGGAAGGATCCTGCTCGACGTCGGGATCTGGTCCATGAGCGAAGGTTCGCTTGAGCTGGGGCTGGGCTTTATGCTGCGCGGCCTGGCGATCGCGTTGCCGGCCGTCCTGCTGATGAGCTGCACCGATCCCACCGACCTCGCCGACGCGCTGGCGCAGAAGGCCCGGCTGTCGCACCGGTTTGTGCTGGGCACCCTCGCGGCCATGCGGCTTGTTGGCCTGATGGCCGAGGAATGGCAGACCATCGGGATGGCGCGCCGCGCCCGGGGAGTCGGGTCGCGCGGAAACCCGGTGCAACGGGTCAGGGCCACGCTTGGCCAGAGCTTCGGCCTCCTGGTCCAGGCCATTCGCCGGGCCTCACGGCTCGCGGTCACCATGGAGGCGCGCGGCTTCGGCGGCGGGGACCGGACCTGGGCGCGCGAATCCACCTACAGCCCGCTCGACGTGTGGGTCCTGGCCGGGGGTGCACTGATGGCCACGGCCGCGGTGGCCGCGGCCGTGTCTGCCGGGACGTGGAGTTTCGTCGGGGCTCCGTGAGGGCGCCGGGCCGTTTCAGGCCGCGGACCGGTGGGACCGCTCAAATGCACGAGTAGTCGTAGTCGAATCCCCTGGACACGAACTGGGTCAGCGTGACCCTGCCGCCGGCAGTGAGCGGGGCATTTGAGCAGTAGGCCGTGGCTCCTGTTGCCGTCCGGGCGCCTGCCAGCCAGCTGGGCAGCGTGTAGAGACTGCTGGAACTGCCGGCCGTACCCACGATCTGTCCCCACTGGTACCCGGTGGAGTAGATGCCGACTCCGGCGCCAATGCTGTGGAAGAAATCGGTCATGCCCTCAAGGACTGCGCGGTTCCAGTTCCTGTCGCCGGACCATGAGTTGCCGGTTTCGACGTCGAGCCACCACAGGTACTCAGAGGGTTTGCTGATGCCGCGGGTGTAGGCGTCGTCGTAGGCCTTGGCGTAGCCGTACATGTAGGAACAGGCTTCGGTCACCTCCGGAACCCCGCTGCTGTTCTTCCTGCAGTCGCCATACGGATTGCGGACCGGCTTCCCGGCCGGGTAATCATTGCTGGTGGGCCACCACGAGCCCGCCAGTCCGGGATTGGCGGTATTGACATAAAGGGCAACCGTTGGCTGGCCGGTGGGGTTCTCTGCGCCGTCCCCGTTGGCGTCGATCGCGTTTGCCCACTTCAACTGCTCCGGCAGGCACGGGTTCGTGGCATTGGCCAGGCCGTTGTTGACGCCGACAATGGCAAAGACCGCGCCCTTGGGCAATGCCTTGTTGCACTGCGGCCAGGACACGTCGTTGCCCAGCACCGAGGGGGTGCCCTCTCCCGGCGAGGGGGCCGCGGCGGCGGCCGGTGCGAACACGAAGGCGAGGAGCATCAGCCACAGCGCGCACGTTGAGGCCAGGGCTGTTCCAGCCACGGCTCTGCGCATGGGACCTCCGTCCAGCCCGTCCAGCCCGGGCGGGTGCGGCGGGGCCGGTATTTTCAGTGTCCTCCGCGCTGCGGGCAGGGGTCAAGGATGTCAGCCGCGCCTCAGCAACTATCGCATGAGATGGGTATCATGTGAGCTTAGTCGCTTCAATGACCACTTATGAGTGGAAAAATAACTCATTTGTGATATTTTTTGGGTATGACTCAGGAAACTGCCGAACACGTTGCCGCGACGCTCCGGGATGCCCGCAGCCAGAAGGGCTGGACCCAGGGACAACTCGCCGCCGAACTTGGAACCAGCCAAAGTGCCGTCGCCCGGATGGAGCAGGGAAAACAGAACCTGAGCCTGAAGATGATCCAGCGGCTCGAGGCGATCTTCGGCCTCAGCATCGTCAAGGTGGGCACCTCCCAGATGACCCACCTCCGGGTCGAGGGCGGCCGCACGCTGTCCGGGGCGGTGGATGTGAACAGCAGCAAAAACGCCGGGGTCGCACTGCTCTGCGCCAGCCTCATCAACCGCGGCACTACTGTCCTGCGCCGTTTGGCACGGATCGAGGAAGTCAACCGGATCGTGGAGGTGCTGACCAGCATCGGCGTCGAGTGCACCTGGCTCAACGACACCGACCTCCAGCTCCGCCGCCCCGCCGTCCTGGACCTGGCGGCCATGGATGTGGAAGCGGCACGCCGCACACGCAGCGTCATCATGCTGCTCGGGCCCCTCCTGGACGAGACGGCCGAATACCGCCTCCCGTACGCCGGCGGCTGCGACCTCGGCACCCGCACCGTGGAGCCGCACATGCAGGCCCTGCGCCAGTTCGGGCTGGCGGTTGAAGCCACCGCCGGTTTCTACACAGTCCAGGCCCCGGGGGAGGACGCGCTGGACCGCTCCTTCGTCCTGACGGAGCGCGGCGACACAGTCACCGAGAACGCGATCATGGCGGCGGCACACCGCCGTGGGACCACCATCATCCGCAACGCCAGCCCCAACTACATGGTCCAGGACCTCTGCTTCTACCTGCAGATGCTGGGGGTGAATATCGACGGCGTGGGCACCACCACCCTGAAGATCACCGGGCGGCCGTTCATCGACGTCGACATTGAGTATTTCCCGTCCGAGGACCCCATCGAGGCGATGAGCCTGATCACGGCCGGCATTGTCACCAACTCCGAAGTGACCATCCGCCGGGTCCCCATCGAGTTCATGGAAATTGAGTTGGCGACGCTGGAGCAGATGGGCCAGAAGCTGGAGGTTTCGGGGGAGTACATGGCGCGCAACGGCCGCACCCGGCTGGTGGACGTCACCACCAAGCCGTCCGAGCTGCGGGCACCGGAGGACAAGATCCACCCGATGCCGTTCCCCGGCCTGAATATCGACAACCTGCCGTTCTTTGCCGTCATTGCGGCCAACGCCGAGGGCCAGACCATGATCCACGACTGGGTCTATGAGAACCGGGCCATCTACCTCACGGAGCTGAACAGGCTGGGCGCCCAGGTGCAACTGCTGGACCCGCACCGGATATACGTCACCGGACCCACGAGGTGGCGCGCCGCGGAGGTGGGCTGCCCGCCGGCGCTCCGCCCCGCTGCCTGCTTGCTGCTGGCCATGCTCGCGGCCCGGGGTGTCTCCGAACTCCGGAACATCTACGTCATCGAGCGCGGCTACGAGGACTTGGCCGAGCGGCTGAACACCATCGGCGCGAAGATCGAGTACTTCCAGGACTAGCGCGAACGTACACTTGTGGCCCCGCCTGGCGCGAACCGGCAGATAATGACCCCTCCGAGCGGTTTTGAGGGTGTTTTCTGCCAGTTCGCGCTTCGTCATGATCCGGCGTAACCCGGCCAACCGGGCACCGGGTAAAGCACAATAAAGGCATGCGAACATTCGGCGTCGAGGAAGAGCTCCTGATCGTTGATCCGGACACGGGGGCGCCCCTTGCCCTGGCTGATGCCCTGCTGTCCGGCCGGCGGCTCGCGGCCGATGACGCACCGGAGAATCCGCATGGGCTGTCGGGCAAAGACAAGACCATCTACGACGACGACGAACTGGGCCTGAGTGCCGAGCTTAAGCTTGAGCAGATCGAGACCCAGACCCGGCCCTGCCTTGAGTACTCAGAGCTGCTGCCGCAGATCCGGGCGGGGCGGCTCCTCGCGGACCAGGCGGCGCTCAGGAACGGGGCCAGGGTGGCCGCCCTGGCCACGTCTCCGCTCGGGTCCACCACCCACACCACTCCGGACCCGCGCTATGCACGGATGCTGGAGCGGTATGGCCTGACTGCGCAGGAGCAGCTGACGTGCGGCTTCCACGTCCACACCTACGTTGAGTCGCCGGATGAGGGTGTGGCCGTGCTCGACAGGATAAGGGACAAGCTGGCGGTCCTGACTGCACTGAGCGCCAACTCCCCTTTCTGGAACGGGATGCCCACGGGATTTGAGAGCTACCGCACCCAGGCGTGGAACCGTTGGCCCACATCCGGGCCAGCGGGCATCTACGGCACCTATTCCGCGTACCGGCGCGTGGTGACGCGGCTCCTGGACAGCGGCGTGATGCTGGACGAGGGCATGCTCTACTTCGATGCCCGCCTGTCCCGGAACCACCCCACCGTTGAGGTCCGCGTTGCCGACGTCTGCCTGCGCGCCGAGGATGCGGCCCTGATCGCGGTGCTGGTGCGGGCGATGGTTGAATCGGCCAGCAGGGAATGGCGCGACGGCGTCGAACCTGCCCCGGTGCCCACGGTCCTGCTCCGGATGGCCGCCTGGCAGGCAAGCAGCAGCGGCCTGGGCGGTGAACTGCTGGATTTTGGCACCTTCAGGCCGGCCCCCGCCGTCGACGTGGTGCGGTCCCTGGTGGATTACCTCGCACCGGTCCTCCAGGAGCAGGGTGAGCTTTCCCTCGCGCGGCAGGGCGTTGAGGACATCATCGCCCGCGGCACCGGCTCGGTTGAGCAGCGCCGGATCCGGGACTCGGTGATGGAAAAATCACCGCCCGACGACGGCGGGCTGGCTGCCGTGGTGGCCTACGCCGTCGGCATCACAATGCGCGGAACTTCCGGGCTGTCCGAGGTTGATGAGGCTCCCGAGCTGCTGCGGGTTCGCCAGTCCTAAGGTCTCTGCCGTCGTTGACGGGTGTTGCGGGTTCCTCGTAGCGCATCAGCTGGGCGCCTACCGCGGCCTCCACGAGATAGAAAACAAATGGCGGGATATCCTTTGTCCCCACCAGGATGGCGCCAAAGACGGGAGCGCCCGCGGCCGCGGTGATGCCGGTCCAGGGTTTCAACGGCGAAAGCAGGAGACCGGCGCCCAGGGCGGCCAGCGCACCGACGTGCAGGCCCGAATAGGTCAGGAACGGCCAGCTTGGGCCGCGCCGGTAGGCGAACTTCTCCAGGTCCGAGGCGCGGTCTGCGAGGGCAACAACGAACAAAGGTGCGCCGGCCACCAGGGCGGCTGCCGCGCATGAGGCCAGGGTCTTGGCCGGACCGGACCTGATGGCCTGGGCGAACCGGACGAAGCCGATGGGCACTGCCGCGGTGCCGGCCGCTGCCAGGAACTGCCCGGCGATCCAGGACCCCCGGCTGCGCTGAAGCATCGCCAGCCGGGCTGCCGGGTCCTTCGTGGCGTGAACCATCCCCACAAAGGAAATCCCCACTCCCCAGCAAACGCCCGCCCCAACGATGACAGCTCCGGCCTTTCGATAGGGCCTGGTCGGTTTCGTGGCTTGCTTGCTTCCCTGCATGGCTGGCTCCCGGTCCGGCGGATGCGTTGGCCCAGCAGCAGCGCGGTTGTGACCATGAAGCTACGCCGCAGAGCCGTCCCGGTCAACAGGATGCCGCCAACGGGATGGGGCCGACGGGCCGGGGGTGGCGGTACTCGGTCAGCCGCCCACCGCCAGCCGCACTCCCAAACCCAGCATCACGGCGGCAATGAGGCCGTCCAGGAGGCGCCATGACGACGGCCGCGCAAAGAACGGACGCAGGATCCGCGCGCCGAACCCCAGTGCGCTGAACCATGCGATGCTGGCGACGATGGCCCCGGCCCCGAACCACCACCGCAGGTCCTGCGCCTGCTGGTTGGCTACCGACCCGAGCAGCAGCACGGTGTCCAGGTAAACGTGGGGATTGAGCCAGGTCAGGGCGAGCACGGTGGAGATGGCCGTCCCGGCGCTCAGTGCCGGGTGCTGTCCCGCGGCTGTCAGGGCACCGGGCCGGATCGCGCGCCGGGCTGCCATGGCGCCATAAGCCACCAGGAACGTTGCTCCGCCAAAGCGTGCCACGTCCAGCACCGCCGGGCTCGCTTGAATGAGCGCGCCGATGCCGGCGATGCCCGCGCCGATCAGCACGGCGTCGGAGACACTGCAGACGAGGACGACGGCGGCCACGTGCTCGCCGCGGATGCCCTGCCGCAGTACAAAGGCGTTCTGGCTGCCGATGGCCACGATGAGCGCCAGCCCTGATCCGAAGCCGAGCAGGGTGGGGGCGAGGATGTGGGTGAGGTCCATATCCTCCAACGTACGGCGGGCCCTATGATTACTCCAGCTAAACATTTTTATGTATCTTAAGGAAAGCTAATGAGATCGTTCCAGTTCGAGCAACTCCGCACCTTCGCCGCAGTGGTGGATGAGGGCACCCTCGAGGCGGCGGCCCGGAGCCTGGTAGTCACGCCGTCGGCCGTTTCCCAGCGGCTGAAGGCGATGGAGGACGCGGCCGGACAGATCCTGATGCAGCGCACCAACCCCGCCCGGCCCACCCCCGCGGGGGAGGCGGTCCTGCGGTTCGCCCGGCAGGTCCGGCAGCTGGAGTGGGATGCCTTGCGGGACCTCGGCGCCGGCGGGGACAGGCCTGCCGCGCCCATTCCCCTGGTGGTGAACGCCGATTCGCTGACCACCTGGTTCCTGCCCGCGCTGGCAAGCCTTCCGGCCGACGCCGGCGCGTTCTTTGAACTGCACAGGGAGGACGAACAGCATTCCGCGCAGCTCCTGCGAACGGGGACGGTGATGGCCGCAGTGACTGCCACCCCGGACGCGGTCCAGGGGTGCAGCGTGGAACCGCTCGGCGCCCTGAGGTACCGCGCGGTGGCCAGCCCGGTGTACGTCCGGCGCTGGTGGCCGGCCGGCCCGGATCTCTCGGCGGGCAGCCTCGCCCCGGTGGTGGATTTCGACCGCAAGGATGACCTGCAGGAAAAGTTCTTCCGCGAGCTGACGGGCTCAGAACTGGCCGCACCGCGGCACTATGTTCCGTCGTCGGCCGAGTTTGCGCAGGCCATCCGGTTGGGCCTGGGGTGGGGACTGTTGCCGGAGCAGCAATGCCTGGCCGACGTCCGGGCAGGGACGCTCGTTGAGCTGGCACCCGCCGAGCCTGTGGATGTGTCGCTGTACTGGCAGCGGTGGAAGATCGACTCCCCGGTGCTCAACCAGCTCTCCGCGGCGGTCCGGGAGACGGCGTCACGGCAGCTCCGCCAGCCAGGCAGCTGACCTCCCGTGCAGGGAAAGTTGCCTCCAGCAGAGCCCCCCCTCCGACGTTCCTGACGGGTAGGCGGCCCATGCGCGAACGTACAGATAAGGCCCTAAAGAGACGAAAAAACAGGGCCGTATCTGTACGTTCGCGCCAAATCAGATCTGCTTGAGCGCCTGCTCCAGGTCGTGGAGGAGGTCGTCCGCATCCTCCAGGCCCACGGACAGCCGGACCACGCCGTCGCTGAGCCCGATGGCGGCACGGCCTTCAGGGCCCATGGCGCGGTGCGTGGTGGTGGCCGGATGGGTGATGAGGGACTTTGCGTCGCCCAGGTTGTTGGAGATGTCGATGATGCGCAGGGCATCCAGCAACGCAAAGGCGGCGTCCTTGCCGGAGCGTCCGCCCGCCGTCGCAAGCTCCAGCGTCAGGACGGTGCCGCCGGCCTTCATCTGCTTGGCGGCGAGCTCGTACTGCGGGTGCGATTTCAGCAGCGGGTACTTGACCCAGCTGACCGCAGGCTGCTGCTCAAGCCATTCGGCCAGCCGCAGTGCCGTCGCGGACGAGTGGTTGACCCTCAATGCCATGGTTTCCAGGCCCTTGGTGAGCACCCAGGCGTTGAAGGCGGACAACGAAGGCCCCGTATGGCGCATGAGCTGCTTGACCGGGCCGTCGATGAATTCCTTGGTGCCCAGGATGGCTCCGCCCATCACACGGCCCTGGCCGTCGATGTGCTTGGTGCCGGAGTAGACAATCACATCCGCGCCGAGCTGGCCGCAGCGCTGCAGCAGGGGAGTGGCAAAGACATTGTCGACGACGACGGTGGCCCCGGCGGCGTGCGCCAGCCCACTGACCGCGGCGATGTCCACGATTTCCTGCATCGGGTTGGACGGCGACTCGAAGAACACCGCCGTGGTGGGCTCCGACAGGGCGGCGCGCCACTGCTCCAGGTCCGGCCCGTCCACGAAGACCGTCTCTACGCCCCAGCGCGGCAGGATCTCGTTCAGGATCACAAAGCAGGAGCCGAACAGTGACCGGGCAGCCACCACGCGGTCTCCGGCAGCCAGCAGTGCGCCCAGGGCGGTGAACACGGCGGACATGCCGGACGCCGTCGCAAAGCACGCCTCGGTGCCTTCAAGCAGCCGGAGGCGTTCCTGGAACGTGGCCACGGAGGGGTTGCCGTAGCGGGAGTAGACAAAGCGTTCGTCCTCGCCCGTGAAGGCGCGCTCGGCGGCGGCAGCGGATTCGTACACGAAGCCGGAGTTCAGGAACACCGGCTCGGTGGTCTCCTGGAAGTTGGTGCGGTCCAGCCCGCCGCGGACTGCCTGGGTGTCAGGGTTCCAGCCGGCGGCATCTTTGTTGAAGGTCACTTAGTTCTTTCCCAGGTTGGTTGGCAGGCCGCGGTTCTTCCAGCCGTTGACGGTGCGCTCGCCGTAGCGGTCCGGCTCGCCTTCGAAGCCCTCCAGGATGTTGTAGGAGGTGAATCCGGCCTGCGTTGCGGCGATGGCGGCGGACACGGAGCGCTGGCCCGAGCGGCAAATGAACAGCAGCTCGGTGCCGTTGTCCTCCGGCGCCTGCTGCGTGAGGTCGGTGAGGAAATCCGGGTTGGGAATGCCGCCGGGGAACGTCCACTGAATGAACAGCGGATCGTTATCGGTGGCCTTGGTGTCCGGGATGCCGATGTGCGCCCATTCACCTTCGGTGCGGACGTCCACCAGGATGGCGCCCTGCTCCAGCTTGGTCCAGGCTTCCTGCGGGGTGAGATCTCCGGCGTAGCTCACGCGTGGCCCTCGCCGTCGAACTCGAGGTCCTCCACAGCGGTGGCGACGGCGGCATCCGCACTGGCGATGGCGGCGGGGAGGATCAGTGCCTGCGCCACAATCACGCTGCTGCCGTTGAACGTGGCGGCCGGGCTGCCGTGCAGCACGTAGCCTTCGGCCAAGGCGGTGGTGATCCGTTCACAGAATGCCCGGTCGTCCGGACCTGTAATGAGCCGGTAGGACAGTTTTTCTTCAGGGGCAGGTGCGTCAGACACGACGGATCTCCTTCTCTCACGCTTGCAGCTCGAATGGGTCGATATGCCGAGTATTCACCTGAGGCACCCCGCCGCGAAAGGGAGGGTTGCCGACCGGCCAGTCAGGGCTTGGCACCGGTTCTCAAGACTCCCCAAAAACGTAACACTTGGCCCGCCCTGCCGCACCGCCGCCGTCGTCATGTTCCGTAACCAACACGTGCTTCCCTGCCCGGAAGCCGGACGGGACAATCAACCCATGGGGAAATTCAGGCGGGGGCCGGCCGCATCCGCGCGGCTGGGGACAGTCGCGGCGGTCCTCTCCCTGGCTGCGGCGGCTCTCGGTTTCAGCGCCTGCCGCGGCGTCTACGCGCCGCCGCCGTGCATGCCGCCCGCGTACACCGTGACGCCGTCGGAGGCTGAGCCCGGTGGGCAGGTCACGGTCAGCGCGCCGGATGCCAGCTGCGGTGCACGTTATGGCCACAACGCGCAGGTCCAGGTGACGTTGCGGGATGCGAATGGAACCGAGGTGCTGAAGGAACTCGCTCCCATGACCGACGACGGCGGCTTCAGTTTTGTGTTTACCGTCCCGCCGGCCACGGTCCCCGGCAAGGCAGCCGTGGTGGCGTACCCGTACAACCTGGACTGGTGCGACGACACCGGGGTCAACAACCGGGCTGGCGCCGGTCCCCGGACCCTTGCCCTCGTCTCCTGTGCCGAGCCCCTGGTGCCGCTGGTGATTGTGGACGGTGCGGGCCCTTGACAACGGGCTGAACAGGGGGAACGTCAGGAAGGGGTATCCCGGTTGGGACGCCGGGACCGATAGAGTTTGGCACGGGTGCCGGGCACCATCACAAAAGCGCAGCCGTCCTTGGGGGTCACCATCAGCATGCCAACAGCCACCGCATCCCAGCCTTTGACGAAACGCGCGGCTGCAGCGCTGTTGAGTGCCCTGCTCATGCTGCTCACCGCGATCCCCGCCGGCTCCGCAGTGGCCGCCGAGCCGGCTCCCGACAAAGGCAAGCCCCTGCTGGGTGCCGTCCTGGAATGGGGCGAGGACTCCGGGCAGGGCTTCGCTGAGCGGCTCGGAGCCTCCCCCGCGTTGCTGGGACACGACATTTCTCTCCCCGTCAGGTCCGGCGAGGAACAGGACATCCGCGAGTTCCTGGGGCAGGCGGCCGGGCTGGGTTCCCATGCCATGCTCACGGTGCGTCCCACTGTGCCGCTGGACCAGGTGGACTCGGCCGGCGCCGCCGCTTTCGCAGCCAAGGTCCAGGATTTGGCGGCAGGATTCCAGGGCGCGCTCCTGATCCGGTTCGCCCCGGACATGAACGCAAGCTGGCTGGACTGGGGGCAGCAGCCGGCCGCCTACAAGGCCGCGTTCCGGAACGTCGCCGCAGGGTTCAAGGCAGCGGACGACGCCGGCACGGTCATGGTGTGGGAGCCGTACGTTGGGCGGGACTACCCGTTCGAACGCCACCGCAATGCTCCTGCCCCGGGCTCCGAAGGCTTTGCGGACCTGGACACCAACGGAGACGGAAGCTGGAACGGGTCAGATTCCGCCTACGCTCCGTACTATCCCGGCGATGACGCAGTGGAATGGGTGGGGCTGACCGCCTACCACGATGACACCGGCGGGAACTCTGCCGTCAACACCCTGCCCGCGGACGGCGAGCTGTCCGCGATGCTGACCGAGTCCGGCAGCGAGGACTTCTACACGGCCTATGCTGGGGGCCGGAACAAGCCGCTGGTCCTCCAGACCTCGGCTTTCTACAGCCCTGCCACGGGCGGCGCCGCGGAGCTGGACATCAAGACATCCTGGTGGGACCAGACCCTGGATACGGCCACGTCCGGACGCTTCGCACGCATCGCCGCCGTCGTCTGGGATGAACGTACGAGCACGCGCGACACGGGGGTGGCCAGCATCGACTGGCGCCTGACCGGAAACATGCTGCTTGCCGAAGCCGCCGGCAACAGGCTGGCGGAATCCAGCCTCACCACCGGACCGGTCACGGCCGTCAGGGCGGGCCAGCAGGCCACACCGGCCAACTCCCTGTCCGGGCCGGCGGCGTGGAGTGTCGCGGTGGCGCTGGCCATCCTCCTGGTCGCCCTGTGGCAACTGCCCCGGCGGGTTCGCATGGTGGCAGGCTGGGGATATGGTGATCCGTCCAAACGTGACTCGCGCGTGGATCTCCTGCGGGGGATGGCCATTGTCTTTGTGGTGGTCAACCACCTTGGCATGACGTCATTCTTCCAGCTCCTGACCCAGGAATCAGTGGGCTTCGTCTCCGGCGCGGAGCTGTTCGTCCTGTTCTCCGGCCTGGTGGTGGGCATGGTTTACGGCCCTCGCGTGAAGGGCGAGTTCGGCGAGGTGGTGGACCTGGCATCCCGCCGGGCGGGCAAGCTCTACCTGACAGCGCTGGTGGTCCTTGTGGGTGTTTTCCTGCTGTCATTGCTGCCCTACTTCAACACTGATGCGCTGACCACCTACGTGGACCAGGGGACCGGCGGCGCGGGGCACAACGCGGTGGGCAGGACCTATGACCTGTACGCCGGGATGGAAACGCTCCTCCAGTTCCCGGTACCCGCCCAAGTCCTCCCCGCCATCGTGCTGCTGCAGTTCGGCCCGTGGCAGTTCAACGTCATGGGCCTCTATGTGGTGCTGCTGCTGGCCAGCCCCCTGATCCTCGCCGCGCTGAACCGGGGCAAGGCCGTGTGGGTTCTCGCCGCCACCATGGGCATCTACGCCGCGGGTGCTGCCACCCGTTTCCGCCTTCTTCCGTCCCAGTTCGAGGACTCGTTCCCGCTGCTGGTCTGGCAGGTGCTTTTTGTCATCGGCCTGGTGGCGGGATACCACCGCCACCGCATCGTGGCCTGGCTGTCAGCGCACGCGTGGGTTGTGGCCGCCTGCACCGTGCTGGCATTGGCGTTCGCCTTCCTGTCCTGGTGCAACCCCTACCTCGCGAACGGTTTCGACCTGCGGCTGGCCATCATCCCGGACACCGCCTACCGGACCATGTACGACGCCTTCTTTGGCCGCACCTACCTGGACCCGGGCCGCCTGCTGAATGTCCTGGTCCTCGTGGTGGCGGCCTACGCGTTCCTGACCGCGTACTGGAAACCGGTGCAGCGGGCGCTGGGCTGGTTCCTGATCCCGTTGGGCCGGGCCACCCTGTACGTCTTCATCATGCATGTGGTGCTCATTGCCGTCATCGCGAACATTCCACTGCTCCGGCAGGGCGACATCCTCATCAACACGGCCGCCTACGCGGTGATCCTGGGACTGCTGTGGCTGATGGTGAAACAGCGGTTCCTGTTCAGGATCATCCCCACCTAGGCCTGGGCAGGAAGCCACCCAGGAGCAGGCCGCCGTCCCGACGCATCAGGCCCGGAGGATGAGGGCTTCGCCCTGGCCGCCGCCGCCGCACAACGCCACAACGCCGGTGCCGCCGCCGCGCCGCTTCAGGGCCAGGGCCTGGTGCAGGACCAGCCTCGCCCCGGAGGCGCCCACCGGGTGGCCCAGCGCGATGGCACCGCCGTCGGCGTTGATCTTCTCCGCTGAAATGCCGAGGTCCTGGGCGGACTGGACGATCACCGAGGCGAAGGCCTCATTGATTTCCACCAGGTCCAGGTCCTCGACGGAGATCCCGTCCGCACGGAGGGCTTTTTCGATGGCGCGGGACGGCTGGGAATGCAGCGAGCCGTCCGGGCCGGCTGTCTGGCCGTGGCTGCAGATCTCGGCGATCCAGCTGAGCCCCGCCCGTTGGGCGGCTGACTTGCTGGCCACCACGACGGCGGCAGCACCGTCAGAGAGGGGAGAGGCGGAGCCCGCGGTGATGGTGGCTGAATCCGCCGTGGAGAAGGCCGGCTTGAGCGCCGCCAGGGCCTCCGCCGTCGTGCCCGGCCTGATCCCCTCATCCGAATCCACGGTGACGGCGGGGCCGCGGCGCTGCGGAATCTCCAGCGGAGCGATCTCCTCGGCCAGCAGGCCCGCGTCCCGCGCGGCCTCGGCCCGCTGGTGCGAGCGGGCGGCAACCTGGTCCTGCTCCTGGCGGCTAATGCCCCGCTCCGCGTTCCCCGCATCCGTGGCGGCGCCCATCAGGACGCCGGACACGGGATCCTGCAGGCCGTCGTAGTTCAGCGAATCAACCAATGGGGTGTCGCCGATGGCCACGCCCGAACGCAGGCGATGCAGCAGGTGCGGGGCGTTGGTCATCGATTCCTGGCCGCCGGCCACGATGAAATCCGCCTCGCCGGCGCGGATCATCCGGGCCGCGTCAATCACGGCAGTCAGCCCGGAGAGGCAAAGCTTGTTTATGGTCACGGCGGGGACGTCCCAGCCGATGCCTGCCGCCAGGCTGGCCTGCCGTGCAGGGCCCTGGCCGGCTCCCGCCTGGATGACCTGCCCCACGATCACCGCCTGTACCTGCCCGGGTGCCACGCCGGTCCGTTCCAGCGCATGACGGATCGCATGGGCGCCCAACTCGCTGGAAGACAAGGACGCGAGGCTGCCGCGGAACCTGCCGAACGGGGTGCGGGCACCTCCGAGGATGACGGCGGTGCGGTCCCCGCCGGCCGGGGAGGTGCCGGCCGTGGCGTCGTTGCCCATGATGCTGCCTTTCGGTGGTGGCGGCGATGTCCAGGAAACGGTTGGCTGCACATCTGCCTGCGGTTTCCTCCAGCATGCCACGGGCAGCGGGGCGGGGGAATGGAACGCAGAAGGGCCGGGGTGACCCGGCCCTTCTTGTGCTTCCGGCGCGTGCTTCCGCCGGCCGGAACGCCTGCGCCCGCTAGTTCGGGACCGCAGGATTTTGGCCGGACGGATGCTGTTGCGCGGCCCCCCGTCAGGAGGGGGTTCACGAGACCGTCAAGTGCACCGATCTTGCCAGCACGGCGGCCATGAGTTCTGACGTCGTTGCCAGCACGCGGGAGCCACGGCACCGCGAACAGCTCACGGCGGCCGCAAGGGTGTTCTTGCGGGCATCCAAAACAACCACGGAGTCCACTGCCAGGTACCAGTCTGTGTCGCAGGCTGCGCACCACGGACGTGCTCCCCGCGGCTGGAGTGAATCGCGGGGCAGGTAGGTGCAGGAGGGTTTCTCCACCTGGCTTAGACCAGGCCGGGGTAGCTGGTCAGGATGTAGTCAGTTGCTGCTGGGCCCTTCATGCGCAGGCCGTTGTGGTCGGGGTCGAGCCGGCGGCCCATGGCAGCCCAGAAAGTGGTTTCGGTGCGGGGCGCCCGCTGGTTGATAAAGCACCAGCTCGTGTAAAGGCCATACAGGGGATCGCGGGCGAGCGTGAAATCAGAATCACGGTCGCAAGTGGTGGCCTCGTGGAGGAATTTGTCGAACTGCGAATGTGCCATGGAGGCTTCTCTTTCGCTTGGTGCATTCGGTGCCGCCGTTCGGCTACAGCAGCGCAGGCCTGAACGCCGTGCACTCGGGCGTTCAGGGGGTTTGCCTTCTTGGACAAGTGTCCGGGCAGGCCGAGAGGGTGGGTTAGCTGGCTTGTCTGGCCGGCAACGCGGTCCCTTGTCTGAAACCCGCGTCAACATTTGCTCTACGATGTAGACTTTACGCGTAGACTACAAATTAGGCAAGCGTCTTTATTTTCCGTCACCAGGCGGGGGCTCCACTACACAGGACGGTATGCCCACGTCCGCCCGAAGAATTCGGAGATATGAAATGGCCAGCCAAAAACCACGGCTAACCCGGGAGCTGGTGCTGTCCGCGGCACTGGAGCTCGTGGATGCCGAAGGCCTCGATGCGCTCACGATGCGCCGGCTGGGGCAGGTGCTTGAACGTGACCCGATGAGCCTCTACCGCTACGCCGAGAACCGTGCAGCGCTGCTGGACGGAGTGTCGGAGATGGTCCTCAATGAGCTCGCCATTTTTCCGTCCGATCCCGACTGGAAGGCGCAGCTGCGCCGCATCGCCCACGACCTGAGGCTCCTGGCCCTCCGCCACCCCAACGTTGTTCCCCTGCTGGTGACGAGGCCGTTGTCCACGCCGTTGGGCCTGCGCCCGCTGGGTACGGTGCGCCCCTTGGAGCAGATCCTCGCGTTGCTGATCGACGCGGGGTTCGCCCCCACGGATGCCCTGCACGTATACCGGGCGTACTACGGGTTCCTCTATGGCCACATCCTTAACGAACTGCAGGAGTTCATTGTGGACCCGGGCGAAAACGAAGCCCTGCTGCGGCTCGGGCTGCACCGCCTGCCGGCCAAGGATTTCCCGCGGCTCCGGGCGCTGGCACCTGTCCTGGTTGACTACGACGGCGAGGCCGAACTCGATCAGGGGATCAGCATCCTGCTGTCCGGGCTGGAGATGCACCTTTCACGGGCGGTCGCCGCAACGCACTGACGGATTGACGGGCCGGGGTGGGGAAGTATGAGGATGCGGCGCAGTGCTACTCAAATGAAGCGCGACGGCGGTCGGACAACCTCGTGTTCCAGACGTCAGGCTTGTTGACCTTGAAGCGGCGGCCCGTGAGGGCGCGGGGCGTGAGCCGGACGTAGTGGTTCTTGGCTCCGGGGTGCCAGGGCTCCAGGTTGAGGTTGTCGACGGCCGCCTTTTCGGCCGGGTCCTCAATGACTTCAACATCGCCGCGGACCACCACGCTCCAGGCCGTTTCCGCATGCGGGTCATAGCCGTCAACTTCCAGCGCTGCCGGCTTCTCCGTCAGCGCGGCCCAGAGCTTGGTGACTCCGGCCGTGCGGAACACGAGGCTCCGGCGGTCCAGCACAAAATTCACCGGGAAGATCTCCGGATGGTCGTCCACGATGACGGCGATCCGCCCCAGGGTTTCATCAGCCAGCAGCTCCCAGCACTCATCGAACGTCAGTTTGTCGTCAGGCAGTTCAGTGGAGGTCATGGACCACACCTTACGGCTCCGGGCGCCGCGTCAAAAGGGTGTTGGCCTCCGGGCTGGGTTCCCGTGCCCCCCTGTTCCAGCCAATGAAAATCACGCTTCCCCCGGACTCCGGCAGCTTCTAGCGTGGAATCTCCCGGCCTGCTGGCTCACAGAGGCCCCGATCCTGGGCGGATGTGGCATGACACATGAAGTGTTTGAGGAAAAGCGCGTGGGCGGGCTAGCCGCCACAACCCCTGGCTTAACCACGCCGGTCATCCCGGGGTTCTTCCCTGATCCCACCATCTGCCGCGCGGGTGATGACTACTACCTGGCCACGTCCAGCTTTGAGTACTTTCCGGGAGCTCCTGTTTTCCACAGCCGAGACCTCCTGAGCTGGGAGCAGGTGGGAAACATCCTGACCCGGCGGTCCCAGTTCGCCGCGGGGGACAGGCGGCCCTCCGGCGGTATCTTCGGCTCCACGCTCCGGTACCACAACAACACGTTCTGGTTCGTGACCACCAACATGAGCGAGTTCGGCGGCGGCCACCTGCTGCTGACCGCTGATGATCCGGCCGGTCCCTGGAGCGACCCGGTGCAGATCTCCGGAACGCGCGGCATCGATCCGGACCTTGCGTGGGACGCCGACGGAAACTGCTACCTGACCTGGGTAGGGTTCGGCCCGGCCGACAACGAGTCAGGCATTGTGCAGGCCCGGCTGGATCCACGGGCGGGCGAGCTGCTGGAACCACCCAGGAAGGTGTGGCAGGGGACCGGGCTGGCCTTCCCGGAGGGACCCCACCTGTACCAGGTCGGGAAGTGGTGGTACCTGCTGCTTGCCGAGGGCGGGACCGAGCGCGGCCACGCAGTGTCAGTCAGCCGAAGCGCGACGCCGGAGGGGCACTTCGAGCCGCACCCGCAGAACCCCATCTTCAGCCACCGGAGCACCGCTGCCGTGGTCCAGAACACCGGACACGCGGACCTGGTCCAGACCGCTGGCGGAGAATGGGCCGCCGTTTACCTGGGCGTGCGCCCCCATGGCTCCGTTCCCGGCTACCACGTCCTGGGCAGGGAGACGTTCCTGGCCGGCATCACCTGGCACCAGGGCTGGCCGGAGTTCCAGGAGGACCGCTACCAGGTGCCCGGCGTGGACACCTCATTTTCCGACGACTTCCAGGCGGAAAAGCTCAACCTGCGCTGGATCTCACCCGGCGAGGACCCGGCGTCGTTCACTGCACCCCATGCCAAAGGCCTGCTGGTCAGCGGAAACGGCACCGCGACGGCGGACGGCCGGCCGTTGCTCGCGACGCGCGCCCGGGATGAGGCCTGGACAGCGCGCGCCACAGTGCAATCGCCCGACGGAGGCACCGCCCGGCTCGAGCTTCGCGTCGACCCGACGCACTGGTACGCCGTCGAAACCGACGGGCACACCGTCCGCGCGGTGGCCAGGATCGGTCCGCTGCAGCAGGAGTTGGCCTCGGCCGCCCATGGATCTGGCGACGGCGGGACGGCACCCGGCGGCCCCGCGCAGCTTGTGATCGCGACCGGCGCGTCACCCAAAGCAGGGCAGCCGGGGACGAATCACGGCCCCGATGAGGTGTCATTGGGCTTCGTCCAGGATGGCCAACTGGCCATCCTGGCCACGCTGGATGGCCGGTACCTGTCCACCGAAGTGGCTGGAGGATTCACCGGCAGGGTCATCGGGATATCCGTGGCCGGTGGGAGCGCCGTTGTGGAGCATTTCGACTACCGGGCCGGGGGGCCTGCCTGACCTGCGCAGGCCCCCGGTACCCTCTGGTTACAGAGTGGAGGTATCGATCACGAACCGGTAGCGCACGTCGGAGGCAAGGACGCGCTCGTAGGCGTCGTTGATCTTGTTCGCCGGGATGACCTCGATCTCGGCGCCGAGGTTGTGCTCGGCGCAGAAATCGAGCATTTCCTGGGTCTCGCGGATGCCGCCGATCGCGGAGCCCGCGAAGGAGCGGCGTCCCAGGATCAGCGAGAAAACGTTGACCGGAAGCGGTTCCGCGGGCGCACCCACGTTCACCAGTGCGCCGTCGAGCGTCAGCAGCTGCAGGTACGCACTGATGTCGATGGGTGCGCTGACGGTGTTGATGATCAGGTCAAACGTGTTGGCCAGGTCCGTGAACGTGGTCTCGTCGCTGGTGGCGTAGTAGTGGTCCGCGCCCAGCTTCAGCCCGTCCTCCTGCTTTTTCAGCGACCGCGAGAGCACGGTGACCTCGGCGCCCATCGCGTGCGCGAGCTTGACGGCCATGTGGCCGAGGCCGCCCAGGCCGATGACTGCGACTTTCTTGCCGGGACCTGCACCCCAGTGCCGCAGCGGAGAGTAGGTGGTGATGCCAGCGCACAGCAGGGGAGCGGCGACGTCGAGTTCGATGCCCTCCGGGATCCGCACGACGAAGTCTTCCGTCACCACTACGTGCGTGGAGTAGCCGCCCTGGGTGATTGTGCCGTCGCGGTCCACGGCGCCGTAGGTGCCGATGTTCCCGGCGAGGCAGTACTGCTCTTCACCCTTTTGGCAGTTGACGCACTCGCGGCAGGAGTTGACCATGCAGCCCACGCCCACGCGGTCACCGACGGCGTGCTTGGTGACGGCGGAACCGACCTCGGTGACGATGCCGGCGATCTCGTGGCCGGGGGCGAGCGGGTACTGCTGGGGGCCCCAGTCGCCGCGGACGGTGTGGATGTCTGAGTGGCAGATACCGGCGAACCTGATCTCGATCAGGACGTCATGCGCGCCGACGTCGCGGCGTTCGATCGTGGTGGGGACGAGGTCGCCCGTTGCGGACGGGGCAGCGTAGGCATTAGCGGTAAGCATTGTTCTCCAAAGTTGGGTATGGGATCGATTGGTTGGGTGGAAGATGTGGGAGCGGTATCGCTACTTATCCAGCAAACCCCCTACTGTCACGGCGCGGAAGGCCCTGCTGGTACAGGTACTGGCAGAGCCTCCCACAGGGACACAGGGACACAGGGCCCCGGGCGGGAGGCGCTGGGCGAGGAGCAGGACGGCCCGGAGACCCAGTGGGGCAGCCACGTCACGGAGCCGGAGTACCCCGGAGACTAGTCCTGTAACCGCCGCCGTTCAGGACCTACTGGATCCCGGCGAAGAGTTCGTTCAATTCGGCGGTCAGCTGCTTCTGGATGGCAGGCGTGCCGATTTCCTTGCCGTCGATGTGGTTCACAGGCGCCAGTTGCCGGATGCTGGAAATCAGCCACACAGCGTCGGCATCCAGGAGGTCCTGCGGCTCCAGCGGCCCGTAGCCAAGTTCCCAGCCCGCGGCTTTGGCGGCGGTGAAGAGCGCTCCCTGGGACGTCCCGGCCAGGATGCCGCTGTCCAGCTGCGGTGTGATGAGCCGCCTGACAGTGCGGCTGCCTGCGGCGCCGCCGTCGTCGGACGTTTCCAGGTGCGCCAGCAGCACAGTGGAGGTGGGGCCCTCCAGGACGCGGCCGTCGGAGGACGTGAAGATGACATCGTCGGCGCCCTGCTTGTGGGCGTGCCGCAGCGCTGCCATGTTCACCGCATAGGACAAAGTCTTGGCACCCATCAGCAGCCACGGGGCGCGCTCGGCAACGTCACTGTCATAGCCGCGGTCCAGAAGGATGACGTCGATGCCGGTCTCACGCTGCCGCCGCCCGGCCGCACCGACCGGGGAGACCTGGACCCAGCAGGTAGGGACGGCGGCGCCTTCAACTCCACGCGTGGCCACCAGCTTCACCACCAGCTCATCTTCCGCGGGGGAGACGGCGGGGTGCTGCGCCCGGTGTTCAGCCAGACCTGTCCCGATTGCGGCGCGCCACTGGTCCTGGCCGGGAATGACCAGATCCAGTGCCTGCGCCGAGCCCTCCAGCCGGTCAAGGTGGGCCTGGAGCTTCCGGACGGTTCCGCCCACTGCCAGCATGGTCTCAAACACGCCGTCACCGCGCGTGGCCCCCTGGTCGGTGGCCATCAGCTGGGGCTTGGACGCATCAGCCAGGCGGCCGGCCGGGAACGCAGGATCCAGGAAAACGAGCACCACGGAAGCAGCAGAAGTCATGGCTCCAGCTTAGTCCGGCCGCCCGCGGCTAAGCTGTGGTCATCGCCCTGGCCGGAAACCGTCCGGAGGGCGCACACAGTCCGGGGGTTTTCGAAGTGTTGTGGCCGTTTTCGCTTGTTGGCACGGTGCCGGGCTGGCTGACCCTGCTGCTGGCGGTTGCCGACCTGGTCATCCGCGTGGCAGCCCTGGGCATCATTCCCGGCAACCGGCGCCCCACCACCGCCATGGCCTGGCTGCTTGTCATCTTCTTTGTCCCGTTCGTGGGCCTGGTCCTGTTCCTGCTGTTCGGCAACTTCAAGCTTTCCAGCCGCCGGCGCCAGCAGCAGGAGACCGTCAACGCCAGGGTCCGGTCCGGCATTTCGGCGCTCGCCGATGTCGAAAGTGAATACAAGGGACCGGAATGGGTCACCTCCGCCGGCGAGCTGAACCGCAGGCTCGGCTCGCTTCCCATGGTGGACGGCAACTCTGTGGACCTGATTCCCGGCTATCCGGACTCGATCCTCGCCATGACCGAGGCAGTCCGCAAAGCAAAAAAGTTCGTGAACGCCGAGTTCTACATCATGAGCACGGACCACATCACCGATGACCTGCTGACCGCGCTGGAGGAGGCGGCAGAACGGGGCGTTGAGGTCCGGGTGCTGTTCGACCACATCGGAACTTTGAGGGTCAAGGGCTACCGCAGGCTGCTCAAGCGGCTGCGGTCAGGCAAGATCCAGTGGAGGCGGATGCTTCCGCTGCTGCCGATCCACGGCCAGTGGCGCCGGCCGGACCTGCGCAACCACCGCAAGATCATGGTGATCGACGGCGAACTCGCCTTCACGGGCTCGCAGAACCTGATCGAGCCCTCCTACAACAACCCCAAGCACCGCAAGGCGGGCCGTGAATGGGTGGAGCTGATGGCCTGCCTGCGCGGTCCCATCGTCACCACGCTCAACGTTGTTTTCGCCACGGACTGGCTCAGCGAGACCGACGAGTCCCTGGAACACCAGCTGACGCTCCCGGCCAACCCCACACCCGGAACAGTCACCGCCCAGGTGGTCCCCAGCGGCCCGGGGTTCATCACCGAAAACAACCTGCGGCTCTTCAGCACCCTCATCTACTCCGCCCAGCACCGCATCTCCATCTGCAGCCCCTACTTCGTGCCCGACGATTCGCTGCTTTATGCCATCACCACGGCGGCGCAGCGCGGTGTTGACGTGGAACTCTTCGTTTCCGAAAAGGGCGACCAGTTCCTGGTGCACCACGCGCAGCAGTCCTACTATGAGGCGCTGCTGGAGGCGGGGGTGAAGATCTACCTCTACAAGGCCCCGTTTGTGCTCCACGCCAAGCACTTCACGATTGACGACGAAGTGGCCGTCCTGGGCTCGAGCAACATGGACATGCGCTCGTTCTCGCTGAACATGGAAGTCTCAGTGATGCTCCTGGGCGCGGACATCGTCAATGACATGCGTGCGGTGGAAAACACGTACCGTGACATCTCCCATGAGCTCAGGCTTGAGGACTGGCTGAACCGGCCGCTCGCCGCCCGCTACATCGACAACGTCGCCAGGCTGACGGCGACGGTCCAGTAGGGCAGGGCCCACCAGCTCCCGCCGCCCACTCAGCCCCCGGGGAATTCCGCGCCCAGCGCGGACAGCACACCGAAGGCCTTGACCCGGATTTCGTCGTACTCCTCGTCCGGGAAGGAGTCGGAGGTGATGGCACCGCCGACGCCGAGGGTCAGCTCCGCCGTCGCCCCGCCGCCGCCCGCGTCCGCGTTGCCGTCCCCGGCGCCGGTGTCGATCACCAAGGTGCGGATGGCCACAGCCAGGTCTGTGGCGCCGTTGAGCGAAAAGTAGCCGATCGCCCCGGAATACAGTCCCCGGGGACCGTCCTCCAGCCGGTCCAGGATGGCCATGGTGCTGATCTTGGGTGCGCCGGTCATTGAGCCTGCCGGGAAGCAGGCCGCCACCGCCTCGGCCCGCGGCGAGCCGGGCAGCAGCTTCGCGTCGATGGTGCTGACCATCTGGTGCACGGTGGCGTAGCTTTCAATGGCGCACAGCCTGCTGACCGTGACGGACCCCGGCACCGCGAAGTGGCTGAGGTCATTCCGCAGAAGGTCCACGATCATGATGTTCTCGGCCCTGTCCTTCAGTGAAGTCTCCAGGTCGCGGCGCAGCCGTGCGTCAACCACGGGATCCGATGCCCGGCGGCGGGTGCCTTTGATCGGTTCGGCGCGCATGCCGCCGTCGGACGCGATCTTCAGGAACCGTTCCGGCGACGTGCTGGCCACGGTCAGTCCGCCGAACCGCAGGTAGCTGGCAAACGGTGCCGGGTTCTTCCGGCGCAGAGCCAGGTACGTGCTCCAGGGCGCCGCCTCCGCCGCGGGAACCCGCGCCGTGAGCGTGGTGGTGAGGCAGACCTCGTACGAGTTGCCGTCGCCAATTTCGTGCTGGGCGGCCACGATCTTGTGCTTGTAGCCCAGCTCGGTGTCCCGGCTGCTGAACACGGGCGGACGTACGACGGCGTTGCTGCCGCCGCCTTGGTCCGCCGTCCCGCCATTGACAGGGACTGCTGTTGCCGGGACTGCCGCCGCCACCGCGGTACGCGCCGCTTCCAGCCAGCCGTCCGCGTCCGCTGATTCCAGGACGAGCAGCCAGGCCGTGCCTTCGGCGTGGTCCAGGACCACGGCCCGGCCGGCGAAGATCAGCGCGGCGTCCGGGGTGGTGGCGGCAACATCCGTGCCGCCGGTTTCGCGTTTGAGCTCATAGCCCAGGCAGCCCAGCCAGCCGAGGGCAAAGTCGCCGGGGTAGCCGTCCGGCGGGCGGACTGCCCGGCGGCCCCAGACCGTGTCCAGCCAGCGGAAGAAGGGCCCGGGCACGCGTGCAGTGGCCTTGCCGGCCGCGATGAGGCTTTCGCCTGAGCGGTGCGTAACCGTCTGGCCGAACGCGCCGCCGTCATCGGCCAGGATACTGAAACGGCTGCGCTCCGCGGCCGGGGACGGTGCCGCCCCCGGGGACTGCGCCGCCCCCGGGGAGTGCCCGGCTGGTGCGGACTGCCCAGCCGGTGCCGACTGTCCGACGGGTGGCGCGGAGGGGGCGTTGGAGGAGTCCAGCCACACGGCGTTGCGCGTACCGCCATACAGCGCGGCGAAAAGCGCGGCCGCGTCCGGCCGGCAGTCCAGCCGTTCCGCGCGGAGCCTCAGGCCGCGGCGGGCGGACAACTCGGGGACCAGCGCAGGCGCCAGTGCGGGCAGGTAGGTGAGAAGCTGCAGGACGTCGGCGGGGGCGGAGCCATCCGCCTCGTTCAGCAAGCGGATGTCCGCGTGGCCCGGAACGTCATCGCCGGCCAGCCAGGCATCCTCCTGGGCGGCCCACTGGTCCCAGAACGGCTCATAGGTTCCGCCGTCACGGTCCAGCGCCCGCGTCCGGCGCACATCGTCCGGCGAGTCGGCCCAGATCACGGCGTCCAGCAGGGGCCGGGCCTCGGCTGCTGCGGCGCCCACTCCTTCGATGATCACGATCTCGGCGGGCAGCGTGACCCGGGTGTCGCCGTCGTAATGTCTTTCCCAGTCCCAGCTGGTCCACGTGGCACGGTCGCCGCGGCTCAGGGGGGTGAGGACAGTGGAAACGTAGCGCTCGATGCCGGCGGCGAGGCCGTTCCAGCCGGGGTAGATGTCCTCCAGGTGGAACAGCGAGACCTTGTGGTGGTTCCGCAGCCGCGCGGCCAGCTCGATGGCAAGAGTGGTTTTCCCTGCGCCGGATCGCCCGTCGATGGCGATGATCACAGGTGCGGGGGTCATAAAATAGAGCGTACCTGCTGCTCCTGCTGCCGGTGCTTTCCCCGCTCCGCGATGACGGACCGGACGTGTTCAACGATCCCCGGCAAGGCTGTGTGGATCTGGTGCCATACGGCGTCGAAGTCAGCCTGGCCGCCGTACCAGGGGTCCTCGATGCCCTGGTCCAGCAGGTCCTTGGCGGCTACCTTGGGGTCGAAGCTGCGCAGCATGCGGACCTTGTCCATGGATTCCTGGTCGGGCGCGGATTCGCGCAGCCATGCGTAGTGGTCGATGTCCAGCGCGAGGATCAGGTCCCGCTCAAGGAACCAGCCTGCCTCCCACTCGCGCGCAATGTGCCCGTCAGATGTGAGCTTCGTGGCCGCAAGCCGGCGGGCGGCCCTCGGATCGATGGGCCGTCCTGCCTCGTAGCCGGTGGTTCCCGCGGAGTCCACGGTGACCTCTTCGTTAAGCCCCGCTGCCTCCAGTGCCGCGGCCAGCATGAGCTCGGCCATGGGTGACCGGCAGATGTTTCCGGTGCACACGGCAATGATGCGGTATGGGCTCGACGGTGAGTTCATGGTGCTAAGCATGCGGGATGCCCTGCCCTCTTGGCTAGCGGGTTTTCGGCGTGTTTACGGATACGTAAAGAGAATTGCAGAATTAGTCACGGTCCGGGTATTGCGGTGTTCTTTTTGGCCAAGGGAGAGCGATCTGAAGGGTCAGTGGATCAGGGCAAGGAGGATGCCGACCGCCACGAACAGGACGCCGAAGATGCGGTTGAGGGTCTGCTGTCCGCGGGCGTTGTGCGTGAACCGCTGGAATGACTTGGCGGCAGTGGCGAAGAAGAACCACATGACAAGGATGTCGATCACCACCACCGTTGCCGTCAGGACCAGATACTGCGGAAGCAGCGGCTGTTCGGGCCGGATGAACTGCGGCATGAACGCGAGGAAAAAGACGATCGCCTTCGGGTTCAGCAGGTTCACCCACAGGCCGCGCCGGAACATGGACCACGCGGGCTCGTTCCGGAGGGACCCGGCTGTTTCCTCCTCGGGTTGAGGTTTGGCCAGGAACTGGCGGATGCCCAGGTACACCAGATACGCAGCTCCGGCGTAGCGGATCACATTGAAGGCGATGGGGGAACTGGCCACCAGGACGCCCACTCCGAGGGCAACAATCATCACGTGGATGACCAGGGCTGCCTGCTGGCCCAGGATCCCCCAGATGGAGCGGCGGAACCCTGACGTGAGGGAGTTGCTCATGGTGTTGATCGCACCGGCCCCCGGAGTGAAGCTGACCAGGACGCCGGCGCCCGCGAGCGCGAGCCAAAGTGAGAATTGCACCTGCCAAGTTTAGTGGCGGTTCACCACAGGGTGGTCACCGGTTCAAAGGCCTGAAGATTCTCATCGGCGGTCACCAGGGTGAGTCCTTCCACCATGGCCTGGGCGGCGAGGATCCGGTCGAAGGGATACCGGTGATCCCAGTCGAGCTGTCCCGCGGCGAGCGTATGCGGGGCGGAGACGGGGAGTTCGGCCGCAAGCAGATGGGCCACTGGCCGCGCGAAGCTGGTCACTATTGCTGCACCTGACGGCAACTTACCTTGGCGGTGTTTGTACGAGAGCTCGTAGGCCGTCACGGGTGATACATAGACCTGGTTTTCCAGCTTGACGATCGCATTCCTGGCCTTGGTGGAGAGGCGCTTTGGTTCGGAGATTGCCCAGATGAAGACATTAGTGTCCAGCAGCAGGCGTGTCACTGCTCGGTCCCCATCTCCTCGTCAGTCCATGGCTCGTAGAACTCGTCGGGGACATGGAGGGGGGCAAGGAATCCCAACTCGCGTTTGTGTGGTGGCTCGATTTTCACCAGCCGGGCCACCGGCCGTCCAGCTTTCGCGATGACCACGTCCTCGCCTCGTTCAACGAGGTTCAGTAGTTCGGAGAGCCGGGTTTTTGCTTCCTGGACGTTGTACTGCCCCATGTTGACCAGGTCTTGTTGGTCAACCTCTGCGGTGGAAGGCTCAGCCCGGCCCGAAACCACCAGGCGGGAAGTGGAGCAGCCTCTCCCCGAGGACGATCGCTCTAGTGAGATCTGTCATCGGGATAGGGTCAGCCACACTTGCCGTACTTCGAATTCACCCAGTAGGACATCGTGGGCGGGAGACCCTCACTGAGTCCGTACTGGTCGAAGTACGAGTGTGGCCCGTCAGACATATACCCGGTTTCGTCGAGGCCAAAATGCCCGATCATTCGGAGCCCACGCTGAGCCGCAGCCGCTTTCAACCTTTTGGCCTCTTGGAGGATCGGAGACTCGGAGTAGTTTCCCTCCTGAACGATGAGCGGACGGGCGAGAATCTGGAGATCGAAGCCTGCCTGAATAATCACGGTTCGAGGCTATTCGCGGCTTGGAGCCGCCGGAACGGGTCAATAGCCGTATGTGGACAACAGCAGCCCATTCTTCACGCCCTGGCGATGACCTCACCGTTCGGAATCAGGAACCAGCCGTCGTCGGTGGATCCCCAGCGGTGCCAGCCCGCGGAGATCCGGGCCAGGTCCGCCGCGTTGGCGAACCCATACTCCAGGGCCTGCTCCGCGAAGGCGGAATGCAGCACACGCTCGCCCCAGACGCGGGCCTGCCAGCGGCGCTGCTGACCGGTGGCATAGAGCCAGTTGCTGCTGGTGGGCGCAACGTCGGTGAAGCCTGCCGACTGGGCCCATGACACCAGCCGGCGGCCGGCGTCGGGCTCGGCACCGTTGCGGCGGGCGATCCGCTGGTACAGCTCCATCCATTCGTCCAGTTCCGGGAAGGCGGGATACCAGCTCATGCCGTGGAAATCGGCGTCCCGCACTGCCACAATCCCGCCGGGCTTGGCTACGCGCCGCATTTCCCGGAGCGCCTCCACGGGGTCGGTGAGGTGCTGCAGCACCTGGTGGGCATGGACGACGTCGAACGTTTCGTCCTCGAAGTCAAGGTCGTAGATGTTCCCGGCCAGGAACTCCACATTTCCCACGCCGCGTTCAGCGGCGAGCGCCGAGGCCTGCGCGATGATGTCCGGTGACCGGTCCAGGCCGGTGACCTTGCCGGGCGCCACCAGCTCCGCAAAATCGCAGGTGATGCTCCCGGGCCCGCAGCCGACGTCGAGCACTGAAGTACCGGGAGTCAGGTGGGGAAGAACGAAGGCCGCGGAATTCTCTGCGGTCCTGGAGGCGTGGGCGCGGACCACGGACTCGTGGTGGCCGTGCGTGTACACATCGTCTTCAGGCTGCTGCGCACTCATAACCAAACGCTACCGCCGCGGTGGCCCGAATGGGAGGAGCCGCCGTCGTGCGTTCTGCCTTAGGCTGGCGGCGCAGGTGAGGCGGGGCCGCCGTCGGACGCTTCCTGCCGGGCCGCGATGGTGGCCTCCACCATCGCGGTCATAAAGCGGGTCACTAGCTCCAGCTCGTCAGGGGAGAACCCGGACATCGCCGTTCCCATGTGGCGAGAGAGCGGCATGAACATCGCTCCGCCGTCCTGGAAAGCCTTCGGTGTCATGCGGAGCTGCACCTGCCGCCGGTCCGATCCGAGCCGTTCCCGGACCACGTGACCGGACTGGTCCAGCCGGTCGATCAGCGCGGTGGTGGCCGGTGAGCTGAGATGGAGTTCCTTGCGCAGGATGCCGGGCGTGACCACAGCGCCCTTGGCGGTATGGCGCATGATGACCGCGAGCGCATTCAGGTCCGTCCGGTGCATGTCGTTCCGGCCGCCTGCGGTGTCCACGTAGCGGTTGGCCTCCAGGGTGAAGTCCTGCAGCAGGCGGACCAGCGAATGGGGTGCGGAGTCGGGCGGCCGCTGGAACGCTTCGTCCGACATGTTCCGCCTCCTCCGCTCGCTGTTTGGTGCCCTGACGGATATTACTGCAGCGAAGCCGGCCGGATGTGTTCACAACTGAAATGCCTGCAGTACTTATCTCTATGATGGAGATACTCTATGATGGAATCAATTGTACTGCTACCGTCCCCGAGCCCAGAAGGAACCATGAAATCCAGCCCCCAACACAGCGCGCGTGTTCCGTTCTGGCTGCGCTGGCTCGTCCCCGTCCTGCTCGTGCTCACGTGGCTGGCCATCGCGGGAGCAGGCGGCCCAACGTTCGGCCGGCTCGACGAGGTCTCCTCGAACGACCAGGCTTCCTTCCTGCCGGCCGGCGCCGAGGCCACGGCGGCCCAGGACTGGCAGGCCAAATTCCGCGATTCAGACGAGATCCCGGCAGTCGTCGTCATTGAGAACAGCGCTGCGATCAGCCCCGCCGAGCTGGGGGAGCTGGCCTCCCTGAAAGACGGGCTTGAGGGGCTGGCTCTGGGCAGCGCGGTGATCGGGCCCATCCCATCCGAGGACGGCAAAGCCGTGCAGTTCATCGCCCCGATCGGGTCCTCGGATGAGACTAAGGAGGCGGTCCAGGAACTGCGGGACTACCTGGCGGAGGCCGCGCCCGATGGAATGCAGACCTTTGTGACGGGCCCAGCAGGGCTGACCGCCGACCTCGTCAGCGCCTTCGCGGGCATTGACGGCATCCTGCTCCTGGTGGCCTTGGGTGCTGTCTTCGTGATCCTGCTGATCGTTTACCGCTCACTCCTGCTGCCCATCGCCGTGCTGCTGACCTCAGTCTTTGCACTGTGCGCGGCCATCCTGCTGGTGTTCGGGATGGCCAAGCTCGGCTGGATCCAGCTCAACGGCCAGAGCCAGGGCATCCTGTCCATCCTGGTGATCGGTGCGGCCACTGATTACGCCCTGCTCTACGTGGCGAGGTTCCGTGAAGCGCTGACCCACACCACCAACCGGACGGCTGCAGTGCTGACAGCCTGGAAGGCATCGTTCGAACCGATCCTGGCGTCCGGCGCCACGGTGATCATCGCCCTGCTCTGCCTGCTTTTCTCCGACCTCAATTCCAACAAGGCGCTTGGCCCGGTGGCCGCCGCCGGCATCCTGTGCTCCCTCTTCGCCGCACTGACCCTGCTGCCCGCCCTGATGGCGCTCCTGGGCAGGGCCGCGTTCTGGCCGTTCCGTCCCAAGCTTGTTCCGGCAGGTGAGCGCGAGCCTGAGCTGGTCACCGGCCTCGAGGGGCAGGCAGGCATCTGGCGCGCCACCGGTTCGCTGGTATCGCGCCGCCCGCGGACCGTCTGGGTCGCGTCGGTCCTGCTGCTGCTCGTCGCCTCGGCCGGCGTGCTGCAGCTGAAGGCCAACGGCGTGCCGCAGACCGACGTCATCCTGTCCGCCTCCAACGCGGTGGACGGCCAGGACGCGCTGGCGCGCCACTTCGATGCCGGCAGCGGCAGCCCCGCCGTCGTGGTTGCGGACCAAAGCAAAGCGGATGAAGTGCTGGCGAAGGTCAAGGCGGCCGACGGCGTAGGGGACGCCTATCTCCTGGCTGAAGGCAGTGTGCCCATCACTGGTGCCCCCGGCGCCCCGAACGTGCCGGACGTCCGGGAGGGGAAGGTGCTGATCAATGCCACGCTCAACTTCGCCGCCGATTCCATCCAAGCGGAGGATGCGGTCAAGGTCCTGCGCGAGGACGTGAAAACGGTCGACGCCGGAGCGCTGGTGGGCGGCGTGACGGCCACGGCCCTGGATACCAACACCACCGCCCAGCACGATCTGGTGATCATCATCCCTATCGTGCTGGTGGTCATCCTGTTCATCCTGATGCTGCTGCTCCGCTCGGTGCTGGCGCCGGTCCTGCTGGTGCTCTCCGTGGTCCTGTCCTACGGTGCGGCCATGGGCGTCTCGGCCCTGGTTTTCAACAACCTGCTCGGCTTCCCGGGTGCGGATGCCACGGTGCCGCTGTTCGGCTTTGTGTTCCTGGTGGCCCTGGGCGTTGACTACAACATCTTCCTGATGAGCCGCGTGCGCGAGGAGTCAATGAAGCACGGGACCCGGCCTGGCATCCTGCGTGGCCTGGGAGTGACGGGTGGAGTGATCACCTCGGCCGGAGTGGTGCTGGCAGCCACGTTCGCCGCCCTCGGAGTCATTCCGATCATGTTCCTGGTGCAGCTGGCCTTCATCGTGGCCTTCGGCGTGCTGCTGGACACCGTGCTGGTGCGCTCGCTGTTGGTCCCCGCCCTGGCCTACGACATCGGCCCGCGGATCTGGTGGCCGTCCAGGCTGGGCAGGCCGGAGCTGGATGCGGCCGTGCTGCGGGACGCCCCAGGGACTCTTGAACCCGAAGCGGAGGGTGCAGGCCGCCGCTAGGGCGGCCTGCGCCACACTCCGCCGGGGGTCCCGCTCACCCCTGCGCCCGCCACCAGGCCACCGTCGCCGCGGCCGCTTCCGGAAGGGGCGTGGGGCGCAGGCCCAGGGCGGCCTCGCTGGCAGCCGAGTCCATCACAAAAGGCTTCTCGAACTGGTACAGCATCTCGGCCACTTCGCGCATGTCCTTCGAGAAGACCCCGAGCGCCCGGAGCGCCCAACCGGGTACGGCTGCCATCTTCGGGGCGGCCGCCCCACCGGCCTCTGTGAAGGCGGTTGCCAGCCGCCGCTGTGTGACCGCCGGGCCGGTGGGGGCGTGCCACACCTTGTTCCACAGCGAGGGCGTCTGCGCCGCCTGGGTCATCGCCGCCGCCAGGTCCGGTACGTATGTGAACGAATGCGGCTGGTCCGTGCTCCCGATGACCCACACTTTCCTGCCGGCCAGCACGGCGGGGACCATGCGCTCGCCGGCGTGGGAGGTCCGGACCCGCGGCCCAAAAAAGTCGCCTGCGACCACGCTGACGGTGTTCGTCGGCGACGCGTCCCTTGCCGCAAGCAGCTGGGTCCGCACGCCCCGCTTGCCGCCGGTGGCATTCCGCGGCCCCGCCTCGGTCATAGGCTGCCCGGGCCGGCTGTAGGAGTAGAGGCTTTCGGGAAAGACCACGACGGCGCCCGCCTCGCCGGCCGCGGCCAGCACCGCTTGCTCGGCCGCGGGCAGTTCCGCCCGCCACGCGTCCACCGTGTAGGAGGAGCCGTGGATGCAGTGAAAGACGGCGGCAGCCCCGGTGAAGGCGTCCAGCAGTTGTGCAGCATCCCGGACGTCCGCCTTCACACGCTCCACCAGGGGATGTTCGGGGCCGCTGCCGGACCGCGTGAGGAGCCGGACGTTCTTCCCCTGGCCGGCGAGCTGTTCCGCGACGGTCCAGCCCACGGGGCCGGCTCCGGTAACAACGTGGACATCGTTCATGGCTTCTCCTTAGGGAAATTCTGCGAGAGAGCACTGCTCTCCCATAAGCGTGCACCCGACGGTCGATTCCGTCAAGAGCAGTGCTCTCAATTGTTGACACTGCTCTGATTTGTGCGATGCTGGGGCAATGAGTGACGCTGCCGCGGAAGCGGAAACTGCCCCTCGGACGCCGCGCGAGCGGGCCCGCGCCCAGACGATTGCAGACATCGTCCGGCTCGGCAGGGACCATCTGGCCACCCAAGGCGCGGCAGCCCTGTCCCTGCGGGCCGTCGCCAGGGACCTGGGGGTGGTGTCCTCGGCCGTCTACCGCTACGTGGCCAACCGGGACGAGCTCCTCACACTCCTGCTGGTGGATGCCTACGAAGAACTCGGCGACGCCGTCGACGTGGCTGTGGACTCCATGCCTTCCGGGGACCATGCCGGCCAGTTCAAGGCGCTCGGCCGGGCCGTCCGCGAATGGGC
>DATFAE010000147.1:0-6544 GCA_035254945.1 Arthrobacter sp.
GTGGCGGGTGGTCATCCCGGTGGTCTCCGGCGGCATCGCGGTCACCGCGATCTTCGCCTTCCTGGCTTCCTGGAACGAGTTCCTCTTCGCCCTCCTCATGACGGCGATCCGCTCCCAGACCACCCCCGTGGTCATCGCGAATTTCCAGACCCAGTTCGGCCTCGACTGGGGATCCATGACGGCGCTGGCGGCTGTCTACTCCATCCCGGTCATCCTCCTCACACTCCTCCTGCAGCGCAAGATCGTCGAAGGGATGACGCTCGGCGCCGTCAAGGGCTGAGGAACAACAGCGCAAAGGGAACGAACTATGTCAAACAACAACTGCTACGACGTGACGACGTGGCCGGTGGGCGATCCGTACAAGGACGTCGGTGAAGTCATCAACAGCATCATCGCTGACGTCAAGGACCGGCAGAAAACCACCGACGCGAACAACGGAGGAAAGCCGGGGGCGGTGATCTACATCCCGCCCGGCGACTACCACCTTCGCACGCAGGTGCTGATCGACGTCAGCTTCCTCAGGATCGAAGGCTCGGGACACGGCTTTACGTCGTCGAGCATCCGGTTCAACGTTCCCGAAGACGAATGGCCCGACCTGCATGAGCTGTGGCCCGGCGGGAGCCGCATCATCGTCGACATGCCGTCCGCCGGGGACGCGGAGGAATCCAAGGGGGCCGCCTTCTACGTTGAGCGAAGCGGGAGCCCGCGGATCAGTTCGGTGGAGTTCTCCAACTTCTGCATCGACGGGTTGCATTTCACCCCGGATGGCTCGGGGATGCATCCGGAGAACACCTACGTCAACGGCAGGACCGGTATCTATGTGGCGAGCGCCAATGACTCATTCCGCATCACTGGTATGGGGTTCGTCTACCTTGAGAACGCGCTCACCATCTACCACGCGGACGCGCTGTCCATCCACGGCAACTTCATCGCTGAATGCGGAAGCTGCATCGAGCTGCGCGGGTGGGGACAGGCCTCAAAGATCACCGACAACCTGGTGGGAGCAGGCTTCAAGGGCCACTCGATCTACGCCCAGAACCATGGCGGGCTCCTGATCACCGCGAACAACGTCTTCCCCCGTGGTGCGAGCAGCGTCCATTTCGAGGGCGTCACGCGTTCAAGCGTCACCAACAACCGTTTGCATTCGTTCTACCCCGGGATGCTGATCCTCGCAGCGAACAGTTCGGAGAACCTCGTGGCCACCAACCACTTCCTGCGGGACCATGAGCCCTGGACACCCTTCCTGGGAGTCGACAACGGACTGGACGATGACTACGGACTTCTCTGTGTCAGCGGCAGCAACAACTCTGTGGTGGGCAACCACTTCTCCGAAATCATCGACTCACAAAGCATCCGTCCCGCAGGCGCGACGCCAGTCATCATCCGGCTGGTGCAGGGGGCTGGCAACTTCGTCTCCAACAACCACGTGGTGGCGATGGACGTTCACGCCAAGTCAAGTGACTCCTGCTTCTCGGCCCAGGTGGACGCCCTGCTGACGACCGAGGCTGCGGACGGCCTCGCCGTGACGGCCGTCATGGTCGATTCCGGATCAGTCCGGAATACGATCCTTGATTCCGGAAGTGATGCCCAGGTTATTGCAGACAGGGCTGTCAACGCTTTAAGGGCAACACCCACGGCCTCGACAACGGCCAGGGAAACGATTACTCGTCTGTAGCCTTCTGGTACCAGACTGGTCAGCAGCACGACACAACAAAGGACGAGGAAGACCGTTGAGCAACAAGAACATTGGCATCAAAGACGTAGCAGTCGCGGCCGGAGTGTCTGTGACCACGGTCTCCCATGTCCTCAATGACGTGTCGTACGCACGGATCAGCCCGGAAACCAGGGACAAGGTGAAGTCCGCCGCCGAACAGCTCGGCTACGGGCCCAACCGGCTCGCCCAGGCGCTCCGGACCCAGCGGACCGGAATGCTGGGCCTGGTCAGCGAGGACATCGCCACCACACCTCATGCCGGAAGGATCATCCTGGGCGCGGACGAGGCCGCCCGTGCCCGCGGCTACAACCTGATGATCATCAACACCTCCGGGACTGCGAGCCCCGAATCCCGGGAGGCCGACGTCGAGGCCCTCCTGGAGCGCCGGGTTGACGGGATCCTCTACGCCACCATGTACCACCGCCACGTGCAGGTGCCCACCAACCTGGGCAGCGTACCGGCGGTCCTGGTCGACGCCGTCAGCACCGGCGGCAGTGTCACCGCCGTGGTGCCGGACGAGGAGGGCGGTGCCCGTGCCGCCGTCGGAGCCCTCCTGGCCGCCGGCCATGCTCGGATCGGCTTCCTTAACAACACCGACGACGTCCCCGCCACCCGGGACCGCCTCCGCGGCTTCCGCGCCACGCTGACAGAGGCAGGGCTCGACGGCGATGCGGCACCCGTCGAAGCGGAGCAATCGGAGGTATGGGGCGGCTACGAGGCGGCCCGCCGCATCCTCTCCCGCCCGGACCGTCCCACCGGGCTGTTCTGCTACAACGACCGGATGGCCATGGGCGCCTACCGGGCCGCGGCGGAACTCGGGTTGTCCATCCCCGGCGACCTGTCCGTGGTGGGCTTCGATGACCAGGAACTCATCGCGGCCAACTTATACCCGGGCCTGACCACCGTGGCACTGCCGCATTACGAAATGGGCGCCTGGGCCGCCGAAAGCCTCATCGACGCCATCGAGGGCAAAACAGACCTCGCCCTGATGGCTTCGCACCCCACCATCCTGGACTGCCCGCTGGTGGCCCGGGACTCCGTGGCAGCGCCACCGCCCTGACCCCGGGTCCCGTTCCCCGGACCCAGCAAGTCCTCCCAACCGACCACACCCGACCAAGGATCCACCACCATGTCCAGCCGCCTTGATGACGCACGCCCAAAACCAGCCCCGCCGCAGGAAGCTCTGCCGCAGGAAGTCCGGCCCCAGGAAGTGCTGCCGCAGCAAGCCCGCGCGGCGACGCCGCACCTGCGTCCCGCCCTGCACTACACGGCCCGGGACACCTGGCTCAATGACCCCAACGGCCTGGTGTTCTACCGGGGCACCTACCACCTGTACTACCAAAACAACCCGTACGGGAACGAGTGGGGCAACATGTCCTGGGGCCACGCCACATCCACCGACCTGGTGCACTGGACCGAGCAGCCCGTGGCCATAGCCTGCGACGACGACGAGGACATCTTTTCCGGCAGCATTGTGGTTGACCACACCAACAGCTCGGGGCTCGGCAGCGCCGAAAACCCGCCCCTCGTGGCCATCTACACCAGCGCCTTCAAGCCGGGCAGCGCCAACGAAGGCACCCAGGCCCAGTCGCTGGCCCACAGCCTCGACGGCGGCATGACCTGGCACAAGTTCACCGGCAACCCCGTGCTGACGCGCGGCTCGGCGAACTTCCGCGACCCCAAGGTCTTCAGCTATCCGGGTCCGGACGGCCCGTGCTGGGTGATGGCCGCCGTCGAAGCCGGCGAGCAGAAAGTGGTGATCTACCGTTCCACGGACCTGCGGGTGTGGGAGCTGGCCAGCGAATTTGGGCCGGCCAACGCCGCCGGTGGCGAGTGGGAGTGCCCCGACCTCTTTCCGCTGCCAGTGGACGGCGATCCGGACCGGACCAAGTGGGTGCTGGTGGTAAACATCAACCCCGGCGCCGTGGCCGGAGGCTCCGGCGGGCAGTACTTCGTGGGCGACTTCGACGGCTCCACGTTCACGCCCGATCCGTCGTCCCTGCTGGACCGCCCGGTCTACGGAACCACCGGCTTGGGCGCCGGCACCGACGCCGGACGGCTGCGCGAATGCCACTGGCTGGACTGGGGCCGCGACTACTACGCTGCTGTGTCCTTCAGCAATGTTCCGGACAGCCGGCGCCTCATGATCGGCTGGCTCAACAACTGGGACTACGCCAACAGCCTGCCCACGTCTCCGTGGCGGTCCGGGATGTCGCTGGTCCGTGAGGTCTGCCTCGAAACGGTGGACGGCCGCCCGGTCCTGGTCCAGGCCCCCATCCTGCCGCCCCTTGATAGCGTCCAGTCCCTGGCCGGCCGGGAGCTCCATGGCGCGGTCCCCCTGCCGGGAAGCCTGCAGGGCAAAGCCCAGGTCATCGACGCCGAGATCCTGCCCGGCGCATCGGACCGATGCGGTTTCCGGCTGTGGGAGGGAGCCGACGGCGGTGCCGCCGTCCTCGGCTACGATCGCGCCGCCGGGGTGCTGACCCTTGACCGCACGGCGGTGGGCGACACTTCCTTCCATCCGGCGTTCGCCTCCGTCGAGTCGGCCCCCGTCCCGCTGGAGGACGGCGTGCTGACGCTGCGCATCGTCGTCGACCATTGCTCGGTGGAGGTTTTCGCCCAGGGCGGGAAGGCGGTCCTGACCGACCTGGTCTTCCCTGGCCCGGCAAACAACGGCGCTTCCGTCTTCGCCGAGGGCGGCACGGCCATCCTCCGGAAACTGGCTGTGCATACGGCCGGCTGACCCGTGGGAGGCCCCTCCTGGCCCACTGCCGCCCGCTACGCCCACAGGGAACTTTTCTGCCATACGGTGCGTGATTTACTCCGAACGGTGTATAGCTAGAAGCTGACGCAGCACCACACGCGCGCAGACCACTCGCCGTGCAGCACTACCAGGAGGGACGGGGCGAATCCCCGAACAGATGAAAGCTAAGAGTTTCTTCAAGGGCCCGGGTATCTGGATCGTTGTTGTGATCGGCATGCTCCTTGTGGCCTTTGCAACGCTGGCTCCCGGCGGTGCCGCCCGGATCGACACGGACAAGGGCCTGGCCCTGCTGGCGGACAACAAGGTAGAGCAGGCGAAGATCTTCGACGGCGAAAACCGCGTGGACCTGGTGCTCAAGGACAACCTCCAGCTCGACGGGCAGGACAAGGGCAAGAGCGTCCAGTTCTTCTTCGTGGACGCCCGCGCGGTGGACGTGGTCAAGGCCGTCACCGACGCCAAGCCCGCCAGCGGCTACACGGACCAGCCGATCGAGAGCAACTGGTTCTCCGGCCTGCTCTCACTCCTGATCCCGGTGATCCTCCTCGGCGCGCTGTTCTGGTTCCTGATGACCCGCATGCAGGGCGGCGGCTCCAAGATCATGCAGTTCGGCAAGTCCAAGGCCAAGATGGTCAACAAGGACATGCCGCAGGTGACCTTCGTGGACGTCGCCGGCGCTGATGAGGCCGTGGAGGAACTCCAGGAGATCAAGGAGTTCCTGCAGGAACCGGCCAAGTTCCAGGCAGTGGGCGCCAAGATCCCCAAGGGCGTGCTGCTGTACGGCCCTCCCGGTACGGGCAAGACCCTCCTGGCCCGCGCCGTCGCCGGCGAAGCCGGCGTGCCCTTCTTCTCGATCTCCGGCTCGGACTTCGTTGAAATGTTCGTCGGTGTGGGCGCCTCCCGCGTCCGTGACCTGTTCGAGCAGGCCAAGGCCAACTCGCCGGCCATCATCTTCGTTGACGAAATCGACGCCGTTGGCCGCCACCGCGGCGCCGGCATCGGCGGCGGCAACGACGAACGCGAGCAGACCCTCAACCAGCTGCTGGTTGAAATGGACGGTTTCGACGTCAAGACCAACGTCATCCTGATCGCCGCAACCAACCGCCCCGACGTCCTGGACCCGGCACTGCTGCGCCCGGGCCGGTTCGACCGCCAGATCTCGGTGGAAGCGCCGGACCTGATCGGCCGCGACCAGATCCTGCAGGTCCACGCCAAGGGCAAGCCCATGGCCCCGGGCGTTGACCTCAAGGCCGTAGCTAAGAAGACGCCTGGATACACCGGTGCAGACCTCGCCAACGTGCTGAACGAAGCCGCTCTGCTGACCGCCCGCTCCAATGCCAACCTCATCGACGACCGCGCCCTGGACGAGGCGATCGACCGCGTCATGGCCGGACCGCAGAAGCGCAGCCGAGTCATGAAGGAGCACGAGCGCAAGATCACCGCGTACCACGAAGGCGGACACGCCCTGGTGGCGGCGGCGCTGCGCAACTCCGCCCCGGTCACCAAGATCACCATCCTGCCCCGCGGCCGCGCCCTCGGTTACACCATGGTGGTCCCGGACAACGACAAGTACTCCATCACCCGCAACGAACTGTTGGACCAGATGGCCTATGCCATGGGCGGCCGCGTCGCAGAGGAAATCGTCTTCCATGACCCCTCCACGGGCGCCTCGAACGACATCGAGAAGGCCACTGGCACGGCCCGCAAGATGGTCACCGAGTACGGCATGAGCGAACGCGTGGGTGCAGTCCGCCTGGGCCAGGGCGGCGGCGAGCCGTTCCTGGGCCGCGATGCCGGGCACGAGCGCAACTACTCCGACCAGATCGCCTACGTGGTGGACGAGGAAGTGCGCCGCCTGATCGACCAGGCGCACGATGAGGCCTACGCCATCCTCACCGAGAACCGCGACGTCCTGGACCAGTTGGCACTGGAACTCCTGGAACGCGAAACCCTCAACCAGTCCGAGATCGCCGATATCTTCGCCGACATCCGTAAGCGTGACTTCCGCGAAGTCTGGTTGTCCAAGGAGACCCGCCCGGTCCAGCAGGCGGGTCCAGTGGAATCCCGCC
>DATFAE010000148.1:0-2236 GCA_035254945.1 Arthrobacter sp.
CCCCGGTGCACTCCGCCAAACAAGAGATCACCGAAACTATCAAATTCCTGGCCTGGCTCCGGGATACCCACCAGCGGACTGCCGCGAACTGCAACCAGCAAGACGTCGAAACCTGGCTCGCCACCGGACCGACAACCAGGAAAGCCATCCGCACGTTCATTGTCTTCATCAAGAACACCGGCACAAACCACCGGGTGGAGATGGGCCACTACACCGCGAAATCACGGCCAACGATCACCCAGGACCAGCGCTTGGCATGGCTGCGGGAACTACTCACAGGCACCAGCGAGTCCCTGCCCTACCGAATCGCCGGCGCGCTACTGCTTCTCTATGCCCAACCACTGGTCAGGGTTGCCAAACTCCGTGTCGACGCCATAGAGACCAACGAAACCACCGGGGCTATGCGGGTCACCTTAGGTCTCCACCCAGTGCCCACCCCCGAGCCTGTCACGGAACTCATTCGAGAGCACCTGGCAAACCGGCCAAACCTCAGAACCGGTTCAGATACCCAAAGCCCTTGGCTCTTTCCCGGAACACGAGCCGGCCAGCCTCTTCACCCGAACACCATCATGGACAGGCTCCGCAGCCTCGGTATCGACCTGCGCGGCGCACGAAACACCGCCCTCGACGAACATCTCCTAGCCTCACCGCCACCACTGGTCGCCGACGCCCTCGGATACGGCCACCAAATCGCCTTCCTCCACGCCGACGCAGCAGGCGACGCCTGGTCACGCTACGTCAACCTGCGAAGTAGACCTTGAGCTTTCTCGAACCTGTGACCTTCAGGCTGCGCTAGGCTCACCCCATGACGGCGCGTGGTCAAGCTCGAGAACCGGAGTTTGGAGGGATTGCTCTTGAAAAAGGTCTTCTTGTTCGGGTGGGTGCTAGTTGCTGCCATTGGTGTTTACGTTGGCGCAATCGTCCAAGATGAGGGCTCTCGCATTGCAGCTTTCGCAGCTGCTGCCTGTGCTGCTGCTGTCGCAGTGTTTGAGCTCGTAGGGCTACTACGCCATGGACACGGGAGGTCAAGAACGAGTGTCGAACGCAAGCACCCTGAGAACTGAGCGCGGGTGTCTCCCTGCATGTCCCAACCACGGGCCCTATGGGAGGAATACGCCCACGTCCAATCCGCAGGGATGCCAGTAGTTTGCTTTAAGCTTCAAGTGAACTGCTATTTTCAGAATACACCTACCACTCCTGCTGCCCAATCAGAACGGGGCTAACACCGGACACTGAGGAGTACCGACCCGTCTCCTCTCCAGCTTTGGCCAGCCCACAGTTCCGCTTGTTTAGCGTTGCATTTTCGTTGCTTTCCTTTTGCAAGCCTGCGATGATGGAGAGATGGAAGCAACGACCCGGCATGACATTCACCTGGGGACCACCCGGATGAATATCCACGACCTTGTGCGCGAACTCAATGAGAATCTGGGTACGACCGTTGTCCAGACCATGGCCGGAGTGAAGGACCGCACGTCTCCGTTTCGCTGGGCGAAGCCTGACGGCCCGGAGCCCCGCCCGGAGGTCGAGTCACGCCTGCGCCTGGGTCATCGTGTCTGGAAGACACTTGAGCTCGCTGAAGGAAAGCATGTTGCGTTGGCCTGGTTGATGGGCGCCAACCCGCGCCTGGACGAGGAACTTCCTGTCCTTTACATTCAGCAGCTGCGTTCCCGGGAGGTTTTGGGGGCAGCCGAATCGTTCGTGAATGACACTTACGCCGCATGATCACGGCCGACAAGGTTCGCTGGTGCGACTTGACGGGGCTGACTCTTGTTGGGGCTGCCGGCGAGATTTCGTTCAGGGTGGCGAAGGACCGTTACGGTGCGTTGTCGGTCAGGAAGAATTCCATCGTTGGCCCGATGCCTATCGGAACGGCCGCAGGCAGCGATTCCCGGGGACGGTACGACAGCATAGGCTCGACGATCTATCTCGCCGACTCCCGCCAGTGCGCCTACGCCGAGGTATTGCTTGGCTTCCGGCAGCAGCGCGCGTCCGTTGCCAAGGCCGCGGAATCCATCGGATGGACGGTCGAGGACTACATCGCCAGTGTCCGGGCCCAGGCCGAGGAGAACGGGATTGACGTCCCATGGGCCATATCCGTGGACTGGCAAATGGACCGTTCGATTTACGAAATTCGCCTCCCTGGTCAGGGGTGGTGGGTTCAGATAGACGACGCGGCCACCCTCCGCGCCCTTGAAGCCCTCACACCAACCACGGCGGGGCTGACCGAACGCTTGCA
>DATFAE010000149.1:0-5002 GCA_035254945.1 Arthrobacter sp.
ATGGACCGGATGCGACGGAGGTGATGCCAGGTGGCGAACTGCAGGACGGGCTTAGCAATTTCTTCAGCCAGGTCGCGGAGTTTGTCGTTAATCCAGGTCTCGAACCGGGCCAGATGCGGGTCCTGGTAGGGGAGGAGCCCGTGATGGATGAACAGGGCCCGCAGGTGATTGGCTGGTCGTTCCGCCGACTCAGCTGCCGCGTCGAAGCCTTCGTGCGTCAAGGGAGTCTTTCCGCATGACAGAGAAACAAGAAGGGCTTGGACCTTGGGGGAGCGTTTCCAAGTGATGATGCTCTCAGGCCGGTCCGCCTTGCAGAGGACATCAACGATCTTGCTCACTGTCTCTTGGGCGGCCCCGTGTGTGAGCAGCAGTTCATTGAGGTCGTCCCGGAGGGCGCAGCGGGCGCAGATGCCACGCCGGTAGAACTCGCCTTCCGTGTTGCAGCGGCTGCAGTGGAAGTCATGGAGGATGTCGGCGCAGGGTGCGCAGCGGGGACCCCCGGCGGCCGAGGGCGGTCCGGGCAGCAACCGGTGCTGGCCGCAGTCGGGGCAGGTCCCGTGAGTGCGGGTGGCTGTAGTGAAACAGGGTCCGCAGATTTTTCCTTCAGGCCAGGTGGCTCGTGTCTTGCCGGCGGCCCGGCCGCAGCGTGCGCACGTCGCGGTCCCGGTGGTGCGGGGCCGGCCGCGGCTGGTGTTCCGCGGAGTCAGGCCTTGGGGTTGCTCAGTGGTCATCGTCGATGATGCGTGCCCGTCGTGGTCTGACGGTGCGGTTCAAGTCGACGACGTTGGGGGCGCTGGTGCCGGTTTTCCGGGCTCGAGCGTCGGCGGCTGTGACGGTGATGAGGTCCTCGGGGCCGCAGGAAAAGATGTCGCAGATCGCGGCGATGACCTGCAATGCGACGCGTTCCGGTTTCTGGTTGACGAGCCGGTAGACCTGTGGCCGTGAGAGGGTGATGCCGCGCTCAGCCAGAAGGGGGATGAGGTCGGTGGTGTTGTGAAGTCCCCGGGCTGCCATGAGCTCCGAAAGCCGCCATTTGTATTCGACTTCGCGCCTCACCATTGCCCCCGCAGCTGCACGCCCAGGACTTCGTCCATGGTGCGGTCCAGGGCCGCGCGGAGCGTGGCGTTGCGAAAGTCATCGCTGACAAACTGGTAGATCCCCGTGGTGGAGGCATGTTCGTGGCCCATCTGATGCTGGATTATCTTGAGCCCGTCGGGCTGGTGTGCCTCTGGCCTGCGGTTTTGTGTTGGTGGGTGTGTCCGGGACGTGCATGACGGTGGCATTGGCTGTCCTTCCATTCTCGTGGATCCGTTATGGATTCGGGATGGTCGCGGGGTCTGGTGATGGACTTTGGCGGCGTTGTCCGAGGGCGTGTGCGAGTTGCTGTCGCAGTCGTTGGTTCTCGTCGTTGAGTCGTCTGATTCTGTCGTTGGCCGCTTCTAGTCGTTGCCGTAGCGAGGCCTCGCTTGCCCGCTGTGGCCGGGATTCCGGTGTGGGCTCCGGGGCGGCTTGGTTTTGGCGGAGGCGTTCGATTGCGGCGCGGAGGTCGGGCTGGGTGTAAAGCCAGGACCGGGAGACCCGGGCGTATCTGGCGACGGCGTCGAAAGTGACCGGGCGGCCTTCCGCATGAAGGGTGCGCAGCGCTTGGACGGCTTTGGACCTGGTGAGCGCCGCGCGCTGCTGTGCAGCTTTGACCAGGTGCCGGCTGTTGTCGGAGCGGTTCATCCGGCGGCCTCGTCGGGTGCGGTGTCGTCGAGGGAGTCAATGATGCGGTCCAGGTTGTGCAGTACTGCCTGGTTCATCTCGATGAGCCGGGTCTGTCCGCGGGCTTCGGCGGCGGACAGGATCTGGACGGTCTGGCGGCGCTGCTCTTGGTGCTGGGGGAGGAACTCGGCGGTGGTGACAAACATGGGACAGGTCAGGCAGGCGTTGGCGTGCGGGCAGGACTTCTGAACCGGCAGCCCGCAGAATCCGTTCGGCAGGCTCTGTGTTGCGCGACCGAGGCGTTGTTTGGCCCAGCTGGCTTCGGCGAGTGGTCCTTGCGGGTCAATGGTGATGGTGTCGCCGTTGATGTTGACCTTACGGGCTTCCTCCCAGTGGCGGCGCACGGTTGTGTCGTGCAGCCGGGCGTAGTGGGCGGTCATCTCCGCCGAGGTGTGGTCGAGGAGGACCCGGACAACTTCCTGGGGAACGTCGCGGTTGATCAGTGTTGTCCCGAAGGTGTGGCGCCACTGATGTGGGGTCAGGCGCACCTCTTGTCCGTGTTCGTCGCGGATGTCGCAGCGTTCCAGCCAGTCTTCAAGCTGTCCGCGGTAGGAGTGCGTGGTGAGCGGTTTTGCTCCGTCGGGGTTCATCTTCGGGGCCGGGAACAACCAGTTGCTGCCGTCGGGGAATCGTTCGCGGACGCGTCGCTGCTGATCGAGGATGGCGGCGTGGACTTCCTCATCGAGGGGTACGAGGGCTTCGCGTTTCATCTTCCGGTTCATATAGCGCAGGTAGGGGGCGCCGTCACCGTCACGGACCACGCAGTCGGTAGCGAGGTTGCAGGCGTCCCCGACGCGCAGTCCGCAGCGCATTAGGATCAGGGTGAGTAGCCGGCTGTCGGGGCTGGTCCATTTGCCGAGGTTTTCGGGTTGGTCCAGTTGCGCCATGATGTGATCGGCCAGGGCCCTGGGCAGTCGTTTGGCTGGTCGTGGGAAGTCTTCAGGGTAGAAGTTCGCCGATGCCGGCAGGTCTTTGGCCCAGTCGTGGCGGCGGATCGCGGCGAAGAAGGCGTTCAGGGAGCTGACGTCGCGGCCACGGGAAATTACTGCCCGTTTGTCCCGGGCGAGCTCGGCGAGGAAGCGTTCCAGGATGCCGCGGTCGATGCAGTCCGGGCCGTCGGAGTGGGGGATGGTGCGGGCGAGGAACGCGGCGAATCGGTTCAGGGCGAGGATGTCGACGCGCCCTTGGATGATTTCCCTGCCGCTGGTCAGCCGCCATCGGATGAAGCGTTTTGCCAGGGGGCGCAGCCACGGTTGCGGGATCTTGTCGAAGCGGAGGGTGCCGCGGGTGTCGGTGTAGCCGAGGCGGTGCAGGGCCCAGGCGTCGCGGGAATACTCTGACTCCCAGCCGGTGCCGGCGACGAGGTCTTCGAGCCGGGTGTAGGCAAAGCGCAGGAACGCAAGTTGCCCGTTGTGGCGGTGACTGCGGCCCACCCGGCCGGCGATATAGAACGCTGCCCACTGGTCAAGATTCCAGTCCAGCAGCGAGGTGACGCCGCTGTCGGAGACGAGCCGGATCACGGGCGTCACAACGGAGGAGCGGGTACTGGCCCGGCGTTCATCGTGGCGGCATTGCATGGCGTGCTGGAGCTCAAGCCGCAGCTGGGGACGATCTGCCAGGCATCGGAAATCGAACCGGTCCAGGCCCACGCTTTCGCACCGGGCGACGAACTCGTCGATATCCGGTGCGCCAATGGCGTGCCAGCGGGACTTGTGGTTCAGACACAACGGCGAGTTGCCTTGGGCCCAGAGGTCGCAGAACGCGAGCCTGCATTCGGGCCGCTCGATGACCGGCTCGGGTGAGAGGGTAGCGAGCCACTTAATCACGTCGGTCTCGCTGGAACGACTGAAGAACCCGTGATGGCTGACGCAGAGGCCGCGTCTGGCCGAACCGAAGCGGCACCAGGTGACGGTGCATGCCGCCAAGGGGCCGTCGCCTACGGGTAATGGGCCGGGGCTGGCGAGGAATGACTCCCATTCGGGGCGTCCTTGGTCCAGCCAGCGCTTGTAGTGGCTTTTGCAGAACCCTTTCACCGTACGTTGCCGTTCACACTCGTCGATCCGGCAGGGCTCGGTGTTGAAGACGAGGGAGCCTGGGGCCGGGATCACGATTTCGGGTCTGAATTCGGGCCGGACGGTGCCCATGAGCTTAGCCAACAGACCGCGACCGTCCTCGTTTTCATTCAATGCGAGGGAGCTCACCAGGTGACCTCTTTTCCGGTCAGCAGCCCTGCCTTTTCGAGGGCGCGGCGGGCGTCCTCAACAGTGAGGTGGCCGTAGACGTCGATGGTGGTTGCGACCGATGCGTGGCCAAGCAGGCTGCTGATCACTTCGATGGGTGTCCCGGCCCGTAGCAAGCGGGTGGCATAGGTGTGGCGGAACCAGTGCGGGTCAAAATCCACTCCGGTGTTACGGCGCAGCCGCTTCACCAGGTCATAGACTGCCGCGTAGCCCATCGGGCGGCCGCGGGGGCCCGCCCACAGATTCACGAACACGTAGTCGCTGTCCAGATCTCCGTATTCCTCGTGAAGGTAGTCGCCGTAGAGCCGCACGACGTCCGCGCCGATCGGTATCGTGCGCGGCGAAACGGACTTCGCCCGGGCACGGTTGGCGTTCACCCGACGGCGGATCGTCAGCTCGCCCTCGGCGACTGCAATGTCCTCATGCCTTAGTCCGAGTGCTTCGCCGATACGGATTCCCGACTCCCAGAGCAGGACGAACAGGAACCGGTCCCTCAGCCGCGTGCACGCATCCAGCACTGCTTGAGCCGTCGCCGCAGGCAGGACCGTGGGCAACCTCTTCGGCTCACGCAGCTTCACGATCCTGCGCCGCTGCGGCCTGTCCCCGGCAAGGTGAGCAAGGAACGGTCTCCATCCCGTTCTTCGGTACCGGACCGTTTCGAACTCGGTGACAAGGTCGCCCAGCGGGACCCCGTGACGGGAGTGGAACACGTAAAAGCCGCTCACGGCCGCGAGCTTGCGGTTCAACGTGCCCGGCCCGCAGTGATGGGAAGCCGATGGCAGCAGCGTCACGTCAGCGGCGCGCCCGGCAGGCGGAAGCCGCAGCCAAGCGACGAACTCGCCGACGTTCTCCAGCCTCACCTGGCGCCAATCAATGCCGCGGTGGCGAAGAAAGACGAACCAATCCTTGAGATCATGCGCATACGCCTTGAGCGTGTTCGGCGACCTCTCGACGTCGGTCAGGTAAGCCAGGAACCGCTCCACCGGCTCGACGACACC
>DATFAE010000150.1:0-1752 GCA_035254945.1 Arthrobacter sp.
ATTACCACCGGGACCACAGCGCCCAGTGGATCCTGCGCCTGGCCGGCGGCACGGACGAGTCCCGCAAGCGGATCATCCACGGCCTGAAGCTCGTGTGGCCTTACGTCGGCGAGCTCTTCGAGGACGACGCCCTGGCGACCCGCCTCGCGGAGGCCGGTGCCGCCGTCGTGCCTTCCTCCATCAGGGAGGACTTTGACCGGCTGACCGGCGAAGTCCTGACAGAAGCCGAGCTGGAGGTGCCGGACGTTCCGGCAGCCCCCGGCGGCGGCCGGCGCGGCAAGCACTCGGAGCACCTGGGCTACATCCTCGCGGAGATGCAGGTGCTGGCCCGCGAGTACCCCGGAGCGAGCTGGTGACCGCCGTGGCCGTCAAAGAAGTGACCCAGCAGCAGCGGGCAGCCCACCAGAAGGCGTGGGACATCGCCGCCACGGTGTGCGATCCCGAGATCCCGGTGCTCACCATCGAGGACCTGGGCATCCTGCGGAACGTGGAAGTGCGGGAGAACGAAGAAGTAACCGTCACCATCACCCCCACGTACTCGGGCTGCCCGGCGATGGACGCCATCCGGGACGACCTGCAGTCAGCCTTCAAAAAAGAGGGCTACGCCAACACCCGCGTGGACCTGGTCCTCGCGCCGGCCTGGACCACGGACTGGATGACGGACGCCGGCAAACAGAAGCTGCAGGAGTACGGCATCGCGCCGCCGTCGGGCAAGGCAGCCGCCGCACGCCACGCCGGCCCGGTACGGCTCACAATGGCCGTTAAGTGCCCGCAATGCCAATCCCTGAACACCAAGGAACTCACCCGCTTCGGTTCCACGTCCTGCAAGGCGCTGTACGTCTGCCAGGACTGCAAGGAACCGTTCGACTACTTCAAAGTCCTGTAAGGAAGCCCCATGCCTGTTGTCCGCCAGACCGCCGCCGAAACGGCGCAGGCCACCGGCCGCCGTCGTCCGTCCTTCCACACCCTCACCGTGGCGGAGGTGCGCCGGCTCACCGAGGACGCCATCGAGGTCACCTTCGGTGTCCCACCGGAGCTCGCCGGCCAGTTCGACTACCTGCCCGGCCAGTACGTGGCCCTGCGCACCACGCTCCCGGATGAGAACGGCGAGCCGCATGAGGTGCGCCGCAGCTACTCCATCTGCGCCGAGCCGCGCAGCTTCGCGGACGGCAGCAGCGAGATCCGCGTGGCCGTGAAGAAGGACCTGGGCGGGCTGTTCTCCACCTGGGCCAACGCGGAGCTGAAGGCCGGGGACACGCTGGACGTCATGAGCCCCATGGGCGCGTTTGTCTCCAAGCACGGCCGGGACGGCAAGGCCGTGGACCAGAACGTCATGAATTCCATGAACCACCCGGAGGACCTGGCGGGGGAAACTGCCTCCATTGGGGGAGGCAGCTTCGTGGCCATCGCCGCGGGGTCCGGCATCACCCCGGTGATCGCGATTGCCCGGACGCTGCTGGCCGCCAACCCGGAGACCCGCTTTGACCTGATTTACGCCAACAAGGCCGCCATGGATGTGATGTTCCTGGAGGAGCTGGCGGACCTGAAGGACAAGTACCCGCAGCGGCTGGCCATCCACCATGTGCTGTCCCGGGAGCAGCGGATTGCGCCGCTGCTGTCCGGCAGGATCGACGCCGAGAAGCTCCAGCAGCTGCTGGGCACCGCCATCCACGCGGACGATGTGGACGAGTGGTTCCTGTGCGGGCCGTTCGAGCTGGTGCAGCTGTGCCGGGACACCCTGGCCGAGCGCGG
>DATFAE010000151.1:0-28568 GCA_035254945.1 Arthrobacter sp.
AGCCCAGATCCGGGTCTACCGCCAGAAGATCAGCTCGACCACGTCGATGCGCAAGATCTTCAAGGCGATGGAACTGATCGCTACCTCGCGCATCGGCAAGGCCCGTGCGCGCGTAGCAGCTTCACTGCCTTACGCGAACGCCATCACGCGCGCCGTTTCTGCTGTCGCCAGCCAAAGCGAAATCGACCACCCGCTGACCACTGAGCCGGAGCAGATCCGCCGTGCCGCAGTCCTGGTAATTACCTCGGACCGTGGCCTGGCAGGTTCGTACTCGGCCAGTGTGCTCAAGCAGGCGGAAGGTCTCAACGAGCTGCTCCACGCTGAAGGCAAGGAAGTCAAAACCTACCTCGTCGGCCGTAAGGGCCAGGCGTACTACGACTTCCGGAACCGCGAGTACGCGCGGGTCTGGACCGGCGGCACCGACGCCCCTGAATTCGCCACCGCGCGCGAAGTCGGAGAAGCGCTGCTGACGGACTTCGCAACGGCCTACGAAGAGGGCGGCGTGGACGAAATCCACGTTGTTTACACCCGCTTCAAGTCCATGGTCACCCAGGAGCCGACGGTCATCCGCCTGCTCCCGCTCGAGGTCGTGGAAGAGCAGGCCGCTTCGGAATCGGACCTCCTGCCGCTGTACGAGTTCGAACCGGAAACGGAGCAGGTCCTCGATGCCCTGCTGCCGCGCTACATCGAATCCCGCATCTTCGCAGCCATGTTGCAGGCAGCAGCTTCCGAGCTTGCTGCGCGCCAGCGGGCGATGAAGTCCGCCGGCGACAACGCGACGGACCTGATCAAGAAGTACACGCGTCTGCGCAACACGGCCCGCCAGGCCGAGATCACGCAGGAGCTTTCCGAAATCGTTGCCGGCGCCGACGCACTCGCGTCCTAGCCTTCGGCATTTTCGGTTCCCGCGGGACCTGCACCACAACAGATAAACTTAACCCCACGCCATCTACTGAGTGAAGTGAGAGAGATGACTGCCACTGCTACCGAACACGTAGCCGCAACGTCCGGTGCCACCGGCCGTATTGCACGTGTTATTGGCCCGGTTGTCGACGTCGAATTCCCGGCTGACGCAATCCCGTCGATTTACAACGCCCTGTCCACGGAGATCACCCTCAACGGTGTCACCAAGACCATCACGTTCGAGACTTCCCAGCACCTGGGTGACAACCTCGTCCGCGCCATCTCCCTGCAGGCTACCGACGGACTCGTCCGCGGCACGTCCGTGGTGGACAGCGGCGCCCCGATCTCCGTGCCCGTTGGCGACGGCGTCAAGGGCCACATCTTCAACGTCCTCGGCCAGCCCCTGGACGTTGCTGAGTCGGAACTGAACATCAGCGAACGCTGGCCGATCCACCGCAAGGCTCCGGCCTTCGCATCGCTTGAAGGCTCCACCGAGATGCTGGAAACCGGCATCAAGGTGATTGACCTTCTCACCCCGTACATCAAGGGTGGAAAGATCGGCCTGTTCGGCGGCGCCGGCGTGGGCAAGACCGTTCTGATCCAGGAAATGATCACCCGTGTTGCCCGCAACTTCGGTGGTACCTCCGTATTCGCCGGTGTGGGCGAGCGTACCCGCGAAGGCAACGACCTCTGGGTTGAAATGGAAGAGGCAGGCGTCCTCAAGGACACCGCCCTTGTATTCGGCCAGATGGATGAGCCGCCTGGAACGCGTCTGCGCGTGGCACTGTCCGCACTGACCATGGCGGAGTACTTCCGCGATGTGCAGAACCAGGACGTGCTGCTCTTCATCGACAACATCTTCCGCTTCACGCAGGCAGGTTCCGAGGTTTCCACCCTCCTCGGCCGCATGCCGTCGGCTGTGGGCTACCAGCCCAACCTTGCAGACGAAATGGGCCTCCTCCAGGAGCGCATTACGTCCACCAAGGGACACTCCATCACCTCGATGCAGGCCATCTACGTTCCCGCAGATGACTACACCGACCCGGCCCCGGCCACGACCTTCGCACACCTCGACGCGACCACGGAACTTTCCCGTGAAATCGCCTCCCGTGGTCTGTACCCGGCCGTTGACCCGCTGACGTCGACCTCCCGAATCCTGGACCCCCAGTACATCGGCAAGGACCACTACAACACGGCTGTCCGCGTGAAGCAGATCCTGCAGAAGAACAAGGAACTCCAGGACATCATCGCCATCCTCGGCGTTGACGAACTCTCGGAAGAGGACAAGATCGTCGTGTCGCGTGCACGCCGTATCCAGCAGTTCCTGTCCCAGAACACCTACACCGCCAAGCAGTTCACCGGCGTCGAGGGCTCCACGGTTTCGATCAAGGACACCGTTGAAGGCTTCACCGCCATCTGCGACGGCGACCTCGACCACATTGCAGAGCAGGCGTTCTTCAACGTCGGCGGCCTGGATGACGTTGAGCGCCAGTGGGCCAAGATCCAGGAACAGACCAAGTAATATGGCTGAGCTTGAGGTTGAGATTGTCGCAGCGGACCGCTTCATCTGGTCCGGAGCGGCCACGATGGTCAAGGCCCGCACCAGCGATGGTGAGATCGGAATCCTGCCCGGCCACTCGCCCCTGCTGGCGATCCTGGCCGAAGGTGAACTGGCGATCCAGCCGGTTTCCGGTGACCGTATTGCCGTAGTTGTTGACGGCGGATTCTTCTCCGTCGACAACAACCGCGTGGTTATTGTTGCTGACAACGCCCAGCTGGGTGACGCGGCTACTGCTGGGATCCGCTAGCACGACCTTGATGGACGCACCGAGTCTTCCGTTCATCGCCATGGCAATCGCCTTCGGATTGCTGATCTTTGCACTGTGCCTTTCCGGGGTGCGCCGCTTCAACCTGCGGCGTGCCCTGGGCACGGTGGACGCCTCCATTTGCGTAGCTGAAAACAGCTGGCAGATGGGGGTTTGTCGTTATCAGGACAACGACCTCGAGTGGTTCCGGCTGCTCTCGCTGAGTGTCCGTCCCAAACACAAGTTCAAACGCAGTTCGCTGGAGTTGCTGGGCCGCCGCAAACCGACCGAAGCAGAGGCTGTGAAGGTCCAGCCCGACGTCGTGATCGTGGAGCTGCGGTACGAGGGCCAGGACCTGAAGCTCGCCATGAAGTTCGACGCCTACACCGGGCTCTCATCGTGGCTTGAAGCCGGGCCGGTCATCGGTGTGGGGACCTGGCGCTAGCCGGCGTGGACTTCATCGCTGATGTCCGGCTGACTGACGGCCCGGTGTTTTGGACCGCCTGCGCACTGGGGGCGGCCTCCGCCGTGTACCTGCTCTGGCGCCCCGCCTCACCCGGAACACGCCCGTGGTGGCTGTCCGTCCTTCTCTCCGTTGCCTGCGGCTTCGCCGCCGTCGGCCTGGTGCACTGGGCACTGATTGACGTCTTCTCCACCTTTCCTGAGGACCTTCCGGACGACGTCCTGCTCTGGTCCGTTCCCGCTGTCGCGGCCCTGATCCTGGCGGTGCTCCGCATGCCGCGGTCCAGCATGCGGCAGCGCAGTGCGGGCATCACTGCGTTTTTGTTGGTACTCCTGCTCTCCGGAGTCCAGATCAACGCCTACTTTGGCCTTAACCGCACGGTCAGCGACCTCATGGGTACGGCGCTGGCCCGCATCCCCGTGCTGGAGACTGGCCTCATGCGCCAACCCGGCGGACCGTCCCCTGTGTCGCTGGACGGCTGGGCCCCGCAGGGGGACATCCCCGGCGAGGGTGCCCTGCGCAAGGCCGCCATCCCTGGAACGGCTTCGGGGCTGGAAGCCCGGGAAGCCTACATCTACCTGCCGCCGGCCTATTTTGCCGCAAACCGCCCCTCCCTGCCGGTCCTGGTCCTCTTCTCCGGACAGCCGGGCGGTCCTGCGGACTGGCTCACCGGCGGCGCGCTGAGGACCCGCATGGACGAGTTCGCCTCCGGCCATGGCGGCGTTGCACCGGTTGTGGTGGTGGCCGACCCCAACGGTACGCAGTCCGCAAACACCCTCTGCCTCGACAGCCAAATAGCCCGGGCGGACACGTATCTGGCTGTGGATGTCCCGGCATGGATCAGCGCAACCCTCGATGTGGACCCCGCCCACAGCCAGTGGGCGGTGGGCGGATTTTCCTTCGGGGCAACCTGCGCCCTGCAGATGGGGACCCGCCACCCGGATCTCTACCGCTCAGTGCTCGCATTCTCCAGCGAACTGGAACCGGCCCTTGCCAAGGAGCGGCAGAAGACCATCGACGCGGCCTACGCAGGGGACACCGCTGCCTTTGATCGGGAGACCCCGCTAGCCAGGATGAGCCACGAGCGGTTCGATTCCAGCGCGGTGTATTTTGCGGCAGGGGAGCGGGACCCCGAATTTGTGGGCTACATGGATACACTCGCCGACGCTGCCAGGAATGCCGGGTTCACAGTTGAAGCCAGGCAGGTGCAGCATGCCGGCCACTCGTGGGACACCCCGTCCCGGGGAATGGCGGATGGGCTGGAGTTCCTGGCCTCCCGCTGGGGCATCAAACCATGAGTCCCGGATCCGATGTCCGGACGGCGTCACTGGCCTGGTCCACCGTGGTCCGTCCGGCATGGCAGCGGGCCAGGGCGCGGCTCACTTCGATTCCCTTCACCCTGGCGGTCCTCGCCGTTTTCCTTCTCACCGGCGCCGTCACGGGAAGCTATCTTGCCGGTCCGCCGGAAAGCATGCTGGACATCGCCGGCGTCAGCGGACCCGGGCTGAGATCCGGCCTGTGGTGGTCCCTGTTTACGTCCATGTTTTTCGCCACCAACCCGCTGGCGTATCTGATGGCATCACTGATGATCCTCCTGCTCCTGGGACTTGCGGAGCGGAAACTCGGGACATTGCAGGCAGCCGTTTTCTTTGCCGCAGGCCAGTTCGGCGCAGTGACCCTCTTCCTGCTGATCACGCAGGTGGCCAGGTATGCAGGAGACGGCTGGCTGGGCCTGATGGCCGACAGCGCACTGATTGGTCCCTACGCCGCTGTTCTCGCTGTGGGCCTGGCCGCCAGCGGCAGGATAGCTATCCTCTGGCAGCGAAGGCTGCGTACCGTGCTGGTGTCAGTGTCTCTACTGCTTGTCCTCTATGTTGGCCACCCGGAAACGGTGATCGGGCTGCTGGGGGCACTCCTTGGCCTTATCGCCGGCTGGTGGATCCAAAGCGAGCAGGGACACCTTCACCGGCACCGTTCCACCGGCCGTGAGACGCGTAACCTGCTCGCCCTGATGGTGGCCATTTTCGCCGTCGGCCCCATCCTCACGGCGGTCGCCAGAACTCCGACGGGTCCCCTTGCCCTGCTGAGGGACGTCGTCTTGAACCCGTTGCCCACGCTGGGCCAGCTGGAACTCTACTGCGGAGCCACGGTTGAGGCGTCCTGCCTCGAGGCCGGACGGCAGGGATTTGCCGGCCCGCTGGGACTGGCCGTGGCGATTGTGCCCGTGATCCTGCTGCTCATCTGCGCAGACGGCATGCGCCGCGGACGGCAGCTCGCCCTGCGCATCACGCTGGCAATCCAGCTGGCGGTCACGGCGCTGGCTGCGGTTTACCTGGCGCTGTTCGCGCTGATCCCTCACTACCCCTCACGCCCGCATACCGCGGCGATGGGGTCCGGATTCGCGCACATCCTGCCGCTGGTCACCGTGCCACTGCTGCTGGCCGGCGTGTTGTGGGCCAACCGGCGCCAGTTCAGGGTGGAGACAGTCCCCGAAGCCCGGCGCACGCTCCTGGCGGTGCTGGGCGGAGCCTGGCTGCTGCTGGCCGGCGCCTACAGTGTGGCCTGGCTTGGCGCCGGGGGCCTGACGCGCGACGGCGGCCCGCTGGGTCTGCTGGCCGAACTGTCCCGGCAGTACCTGCCCATACCCATCCCCAACCTGTACCGCCGGGTGTTCGCCGACCGCAACGGAGCCGAGTCGTTCATCTTTGCCTATTCCGGACCGGTCTTTTGGCTGATTGCCCTGGTTGGCGTCTGGTTCGTACTCCTCGGCCGGCACCATGGCAGTGATGTTGGCGTGTCGGACAGGACGAGGGTGCGGCGGCTTTTACATGAGGGCGGTGATTCCTTGTCCTGGATGGCCCTCTGGGAACCCAATATGTACTGGTTCAGTCCTGACCATCAGGGCGCTGTTGCCTACCAGCAGCACGGAAGCGTCGCACTCACCCTGGCCGGACCGTTCGGTGCGGCAGCGTCACGTCCCGGCGTGGCTGAAGGCTTCCTCGCCCACTGCGGCCGGCATGCGCTGACTCCTGCGTTCTACTCCTGCGATGACACGCTCTGGCCGCTGCTGCAGGACCGGGGGTTCCAGCGGGTGGCGGTGGCCCAGGAAACCCGGTTGGCCATCCGGGAACTCGAATTCCGCGGCAAGGAGTGGCAAAACGTCCGGACCGCGTTAAACCGCGCCGCCAAGATGGGGGTGAAGGCGGTCTGGGGAACCTATCACGGCCTGCCGCCGTTGCTGCGTTCCCAGCTCAGCGAAGTGTCAGAGGAGTGGGCTGCCGGTAAGTCCATCCCCGAAATGGGCTTCACCCTCGGCGGGCTGGACGAGCTGATGGATGACGAGGTGCTGTGCTGCCTCGCCGTCGACGGGGACGGCACGGTCCATGGAGTGACCAGCTGGCTTCCCGTGTACGACGGCGGCAGGCTGGTCAGCCGGACGCTGGACTTCATGCGCCGCGGAGCGGAGGGCTTCCCCGGAGTCATGGAGTTCCTGATCGCCTCGGCGGTGCTGGAGCTGAGGAAATCGGTTGAAGTCATCTCGCTGTCGGGCTCGCCGTTGGCACGGCCTCCCCGGGACGGAACGGACGGCGGAACGAACGGCGGAACGGAGGACGGAATTCAGGCCAGCCGGGAGGAAGCCGTGCCGGCGGAAAACCTGGTGCGCGTCCTCGACGTTGTGGGCCACGCCCTGGAGCCCGTCTATGGTTTCCGTTCGCTGGCGGCCTTCAAATCGCGGTTCAAGCCTGAATACCGCACGCTGTACCTCTACTACCAGGACCCGCTGCAGCTGCCGGCAATCGGCAGGGCGCTGACCCGGGCGTACCTGCCGGGGCTGTCCCTGCGGCAGGGTGCACGTCTCCTCCGGGAACTGGTGAACTGACCGGCGGCCAATTCCGAAACAAAAGGATTTGTGACAGGTAAAGCCTGGCTGGAATGCGGGAAGGACCGGCGTGCCCAATTGCGTATTCCGGGTCAACAAAAATGATCCCCGGCAATAATGCCGGGGATCATTAATTCGCAGGGGCCGCACACGTGCGGCCGTCAGGCGGGGGGACTAGACCAGCGTAACGCCAGTAGCCTGGGGACCCTTGGCGCCCTGACCGATTTCGAACTGAACGCGCTGGTTCTCGTCGAGGGTCTTGAAGCCACCGGTCTGGATCTCGGAGTAGTGAACGAAGACATCGCCATCGGAGTCATCCGGGGTGATGAAGCCGAAGCCCTTTTCAGCGTTGAACCACTTGACGGTTCCCTGTGCCATTTATTTCTCCTCATAATGGAACTTTTAAGTCCAGCACACCTCGTGCCGGCCTTGGTCACTCCGCGAGAAGAATCCTGAATTGCCCGTTCCTCGGAACCGGCCTGCAGGAGCTTCGCGCTCGCAACATGTCTTGCGAGCATGAAAAACACCTACACAAAGACTTAGATAAGAATTTCATGACAGTACCCTCAGGTCAACGGTCCAGACAGTCAATCCGATAAATATTGGGTAAAAGAAGCGTTAACGCCCTTGTCAGGGCCGTGTCGCCGCCACCGCGCTGCCCGGCGGCCTAGAAAAGGCGGGATTCGCTGTCGTCCACTCCGCGCATGGCGTCATAGTCCAGCGTGACGCAGTCGATGCCGCGGTCGTTGGCCAGGACTTTGGCCTGGGGCTTGATCTGCTGGGCGGCAAAGATGCCACGGACGGGGGCCAGCAGCGGATCCCGGTTCAGGAGTTCAAGGTAGCGGGTGAGCTGCTCCACGCCGTCGATGTCGCCGCGGCGCTTCAGCTCGATGGCCACCGTGGCCCCGCTGGCGTCCCGGGCGAGGATATCCACGGGGCCGATGGCGGTGAAATACTCCCGACGGATCAGTGAGAAGCCCGTTCCCAGGGTTTCGATCTGGTCTGCGAGCAGGCGCTGCAGATCCGCCTCGACGCCGTCCTTGATCAGGCCCGGGTCAACGCCGAGGTCGTGGGTGGACTCGTGGAGGTGCTCATGGATGTTGATGATGAGCCGGTCATCGGTCTTGGCGGACTGGACCGTCCACTGCTCCGTGACCCCCAGTTCGAGGTCCACGTCTTCGGGCGATGAGACCCGGAGCGTTGCCGGCGGGCTCATCCAGTTCAGCGGCTTGTAGGAGCCGCCGTCTGAATGGACCAGCACCGACCCGTCAGCCTTGACCAGCAGCAGCCTGGTGGCAAGGGGGAGATGGGCTTTGAGCCGGCCAACATAATCAACGGAGCATCGGGCTATGACAAGTCGCACGCCGTACACACTACCGGGGCTGGGGCAGAATGGAGGCATGCCGCGTTCCAACCGCCCCCGCCGCCCTGCCACCGGAAAAGCCGGCGGAGCTTTCGGAAAGGCGGCAGGCAAGAAGGGGAACGGCGAAGTCCCTGAGATCGATCTGGAACGTGCCCGGGCCGGCATCGCCCGCCGCGAGAGCGCTCCCGACGGCGAGTGGATGGTCAGGACCATAACGGCCAGGAATGCGGAAAAGACCTATGTCTGCCCCGGTTGCTCCACGGCTGTCCCGCCAGGCATCGCGCACCTGGTGGTGTGGAAGGATGACCATCTTTTTGGTGCGGCCGCGGGCCTCGCCGAGCGCCGCCACTGGCACACCAACTGCTGGATCTCCCGCAGCTACCGTTACCGCTGAGCCGGCGCCAGGCCAGTGCCGAGCCGGCGTGGACCGGGCCGGGGCCGGACGGCTGGTTGGAGGGCGACGGAATGAATCCCGGCCCCGCAAAGTCGCTAAGCTGGCAGGCATGACTTTTGATCCGGCGTCGTACGAATTCACCCGGCCTGACGGCCCCGCGCCCATCCGCGCTTCCACAGTCCTCCCTGCCAGGCGCGAGAACGTGGAGCTGCGCACGGCGGACGGGCACACCCTGGTGGGCGAGCTGGCGCTCCCCGAATCGGGCCCCGTCAACGCAACCCTGATCACCCTGCATCCGCTTCCCACGCATGGCGGCTTCATGGACTCGCATGTGTACCGGAAGGCGTCGTACCGGCTGCCGGCGCTTGCGGGCGTGGCCGTGCTGCGGTTCAACACGCGCGGAACCTCATCGCCCCGCGGGACCAGCGACGGAGCCTTTGAGGAGGGGATCGGCGAACGGTTCGATGTTGAAGCGGCAGTCCGCTTCGCCGTCGAACGCCAACTGCCCAACCGGTGGCTGGTGGGCTGGTCCTTCGGCACGGAACTGGCACTGATGTACGGCGCCGTGGAGCCGGTGGCCTCGCAGGTGGAAGGCGCGGTGCTGCTGTCCCCGCCGCTGCACCGGGCCACCGATGCACACCTTGGACTGTGGGCGGAGAGCGGCAAGCCACTGACCGTGCTGGTGCCCGAGCACGACGACTACCTGCGGCCCGAGGCTGCGGCGGACCGCTTCCGGCTGGTTCCGCAGGCACGGGTTGTGGGGGTCGACGGCGCCAAGCACCTTTGGGTGGGCGAGAAATACGCCGCACGGGTGCTCGATGAAATCGTGGATGAGGTCACCCAGCAAGGCTCCGGCCCGGACGGGCTGCCCCGGGAATGGGACGGGCCGGTGGCCACCGCTGCCGCCTGAGGCTAGTGCTTGTCCTGGCGGACGATATAGATCTCCTTGACAAGGAGGAGGATGGCCGCCGCGGTGGGAATGGCAATCAGGGCACCCAGGATGCCGAGCAGGCTGCCACCGGCAATCACGGAGATTACCGCTACGGCGCCCGGGACCGCGACGGCCTTCTGCATGATGCGCGGGGAGATGAAGTAAGCCTCGAACTGGAGATAGGCGAAGTAGCAGATCGCGTAGATGGCGGCCGTCTGCCAGCCTTCAGTCAGTGATACGAGGAGCACCACTACCGCCGCAATCAGGCCGCCCACCAGGGGGATGAATGCCAGCAGCGCCACCACAAACGCGAGCAGGACGGCGAACGGGATGCCAAGGATGGACATGACCACAAACGCGAACGTCGCATTCAGGAGCGCGACGCACGCCTGGCCAATGACGTAGTTGCCCACGGAACGGGTAATTTCCTCGGAGAGTGCCTGGACGCGCGGCCGGCGGGAGCGCGGTGCCAGGCGGTAGCCCCATTTCTTCATGGCGGGCAGCGCGGCCAGGAAGTACAGGCTCAGCACCAGGACGATCAGCGTGCCAAACAGTCCGTTGGCCACCGTGGAGCCGAATCCGACCACGCCGCCGAAGATGCCGCCCATGGCCTCCGGGTTATTGACGAACTTATTCAGCTCATCCTCGACCCGGTCCCGCACGCCGAACTGGTCATCCACGCTGCGGAAGAAGTCGGAGTCGATGAAGTCCCGCACCCAGACCGGGGCCTGCTGCACGATTTCCGTGACCTGCTCCACGATGGTGGGGATCAGGGTGGCGAAGAAGCCGACGACGGCGGTAACCAGCACGGTGACGGAGAGCAGGATGCCTGCCGGGCGGGGAATCTTCCGGCCCTCCAGCCAGCCCACCACCGGATCCAGGCCCAGGGCGATGAAGAGGGCGGCAACTATCCAGAGCAGCAGCTGCGTGGTGTTGGAACCGATCCAGTAGACCAGCAAGGCCAGCCCCACACCCACCGTGCCCATGAACCCCAGATAGAGGGGGTGCTGCGGTGAGATCCGCGGTCCCGGCTGGCCGAACTGCGGGGACGACTGGGCGGAGCCGGCCTCAGTGTCCTCGTCCTGCTGCGAATATTCGGGAGGCATTTCAAAACGGAGCCTGGGCTGCGCGCCGGGCAATGGCTGGCGGAGCCTGCGTATCACGAACCCCAGTGCAGCTGCGGCCCCTTTGCGCCGGACCGGGAGAGGATGCTCCGGTACCGCCCGCTGGGCGGGAACGGCCGGAGGATTTTCGTGTTCCGCGGGGGATTCTTCCGTCTTGTCAGTCACTGCTATGAGGGGCCTGTTCCGTGCGTGGCGCCGCGGCTGCGGGCCGGTGTGATGATCATCGCAAACACTATCAGCAGCCTTGTCAACAGCCGGGAGGAACGCCCCGACCGGGAAGCCGGAGGGGCGGCACTGAAGGCGCCGACTGAGCTATTGGTAACAAAACGGTTACTATTGAACCTAAACCCCCGCTGATGATAGGTGTTTCCTTTGCGTTTCAAGACTGCAGTCGCACTTGTGCTGCTCGGCCTCCTGACACTTCTGGCCGGTATCGGCCAGAAGACCATCTGGGCTCCCTCCGAGACCTTCACGGCCTCGGTACCCGCGGATGGAGCCGAGGCACCGCTGACCGTCATTGACCAGAACCTCCGCACGCTCCACGGCGGCACGGTAAAGATCAACATCAAGGGTGACGGCAACTTCATCCTTGCTGCCGGCCGTCCGGACGACGTTGATGCCTGGGTGGGCCAGACGGCCCACAACACCATCACGGGGGTCTCCGAAGACAACAAGTCCCTTCAGGTGGAGCATACGGACGGCGAAGCAACGGCCCCCAATCCCGCGGGCTCGGACCTCTGGGTATCGAGCGAAAATGCCAGTGGTGAACTGGACTACTCCTGGACCCCGCCTGCTGACGGCGACTGGTCGCTGCTGCTGGCCTCCGACGGCACGAAGGCCGCTCCCGGCGCCGTATCGATGACGTTCCCGAACGACACCTCCACTCCCTGGGCCATCCCGCTGATGGTCCTCGGCGGCCTTCTGATCCTGGCCGGCATTGCGCTGGCAGTTCTCTCGACCCGCACCCGGAACGGCGACGGCGACGGCAACGGCCAGGGAAGCCTGTTCGCCAGGCGGGCCCGTGCCAGGGCGGAGACCCGTTCCTCGGCCCGCCTGGGCATGGTGGGCGCGGGCATGGTCACCGCCGCCGTCACTGCCGCCGTGGTGGCCGGAACCGGAGTGGCCGCCAACGCGACCACAACTCCTGCGCCTTCCACCGAACCTGCGGCGTCCGCCTCCGAAGGCGCTGCCGCGCCGTCCTCGCCGGTCCTGCTGGACGCGCAGTTCCGGCGCATCCTTGAGCAGGTCTCCAGCGCCACGGATGCCGGCGACGCCGCCAAGGATGCCGGCAAGCTGGCCGAGCGTGTGGCCGGAACCGAACTGGAAGTGCGGACGCAGAACTACAAGATCCGCTCCCAGGTGGGTGCCTACGAGGCCCGGATGCCCGTCCGCTCCACCAAGCTGCTCACCACCGTTGTCACCAGCCAGCGGCAGTGGCCGCGCCAGGTCCTGGCCGTCACGCAGGGCGACGGCAACGTCGTACCCCAGCTGCTGACCCTGGTGCAGCCGTCGCCGCGGGAGAACTACAAGCTTGTGGAAACCACTCCGCTGCAGCCGGGCACCACCTTCCCGTCCATCGCACGCGGTGGCACCGAAACCCTGTCCGCCAGCGACAAGACAGGCCTGCTGTACAGCGGTGAGGAGGCTCTCGCCGGCCTTGCAGACCGCCTGACCTCGGCTGACTCAAGCTTCAAGGACAAGCTGGTGGAAGGGGAGTCCTCGCCTTACATCGCCGACACGCTTTCCTACCAGGCTGAAGTGGTCAAGTCCGGCGAGAACGGCAACTTCTCCTTCACCCACAAGGTAGTGCCGGAAAGCACCGTGGTGTTCCGGACGGCCGACGGCGGTGCGCTGGTTCTGGGCCGGCTGAACTTCGCGTTCGACGGAACCCCCAAGGCCTCCGGGGACAAGCTCACCATCGGTGATGATGCCGCGGCCCTCGCCGGGGGCAAGGAAACCACCACCGGCATGGTGCTGAACTTTGCCGAGTCGATGGCCGTCTACGTGCCGCCGGCCGGTTCGACTGACCCCATCAAGCTCGTCGCCGCAACCCGCGGACTCGTCGGAGCAAGCTTCAAGTAAGCGGCAGCAGGGGCAGACGCCCTCTGTGTATTACCCCCGGCAGCGGCCGGAGTGGCTAGAGTGGAAAGCATGAGTTCGCCAGCTTCCCGCCCAGTCCCTCCAGCCGCTGCCAGCCTGCTTAACCTGCGTGGCGCCGTCGACCTTTCCGCATTGAAACAGCGCCCGGCACCCGCCTCCGTTCCCGGAAGCGGGGCCCCCGGCACCCCGCCCGTTCCCGGCGATGCTGTTGCCGGCACCGCCGAAGCCGGGCAGGCACCGCTGCGGGTCAACGTCACTGAAGGCAACTTCCAGGAGCTCGTGGAGCTCTCCACCCAGGTGCCGGTGGTTTTCGCCCTGTGGGCCGCCTACTCACCGGAATCCGCCGGGATGCTGGACACGCTCGAGCGCGTGGTCAACAGCTACGGCGGCCGCCTGGTGCTGGGCGCCGCGGACATCGATGCCTTCCCGCAACTGGCGCAGGCTTTCCAGGTGCAGGCCGTTCCCACCGCCGTTGCCGTGCTCAAGGGCCAGCCGGTCCCGCTTTTCCAGGGCGGCGCGGACGAGGCACAGGTGCGTGCGCTGCTCGATGAGCTGCTGAAGGTCGCGGCAGCGAACGGCGTCACCGGAAGCCTGGGCAGCGGAGCGCCCGCAGACGCCGAACCGGCACCGCTTCCCCCGCTGCACCAGGCCGCCTATGACGCCATCGAGGAGGGTGACTACCAGGCCGCGGCCGCCGCCTACCGCCAGGCACTGCTGGAAATGCCGGCCGACGCCGAAGCCAAGGCGGGCCTGGCCCAGGTGGAGCTGATGGCAAGGCTGCAGCCGCTGTCCGCCAAGGAGACGGAGGCGCTCCGGACCCTGGCAGCCGACGAACCGGACAACCTGGACGCCCAGCTTGGAGTGGCGGACGTGGACGTGGCCGGCGGCCATGTGGAAGACGGCCTCAACCGCGTGGTCAGCTTCATCGGCAGGAACTTCGGCCCCGAACGGGAAACGGCCCGTGTCCGGCTCCTGGAGCTTTTCGACGTGGTGGGCACCTCCGACGAGCGTGTTGCGAAGGCACGGCAGGCCCTGGCGCGGGTGCTGTTTTAGTGCCTGCGCTGTTCCGGCCGCTGACGCTGCGGTCCCTGGAGCTGACGCACCGCGGCTGGGTATCACCCATGTGCCAGTACAGCTGCGGGCCCGACGGCGCCCCGGGCGTACCCAACGACTGGCACCTGATGCACCTGGGCTCCTTCGCCGCGGGCGGCGCCGCCCTCATCCTCACGGAAGCGGCGGCGGTGAATGCCGAGGGCCGCATCAGCCCGCGCGACGCCGGGCTGTACAACGACGCACAGGCTGAGGCCTGGCAACGGATCACAACATTCGTGCACCGGCACGGTGCCGCGGAGGCGAAGATCGGCGCCCAGCTGGCCCACGCCGGGCGGAAGGCTTCCACCTACTGGCCGTTTTCCGGCCAGCACGGCAGCGTGCCGGAGTCCGACGGCGGCTGGGCCACAGTGGGCCCGTCGCCGTCGGCGTTTGACGGCTATGCCGAACCCGCCGCCATGAGCGGGGAACAGATCCGGGGCGTGATCAGCGACTTCGCCGCTGCGGCCGTTCGTGCGGTCGACGCCGGCTTTGACACCCTTGAACTGCACGGGGCCCACGGCTACCTGCTGCACCAGTTCCAAAGCCCGCTGACCAACACCCGGACCGACTCCTGGGGCGGAGACGAAGCAGGCCGGAACCGCCTCATGCTCGCCGTGATCGACGCCGTCCGTGAAGTCATGCCGGAGTCCATGCCGCTGCTGCTCAGGATCTCCGCCACGGACTGGGCGGAGGGCGGCATCGACATCGAAGCTTCCGTCCGCCTGGCCGCGCAGGCCCACGAACACGGGGTGGACCTCATTGACGTCTCCAGCGGGGGAGCGGTGGCACACCAGCAGATCCAGCCCGGGCCCGGCTACCAGACCGGCTTCTCGGCACGCATCCGGCGCGAAACACACGTGCCCACCGGAACCGTGGGCCTGCTGACCTCACCCGGCCAGGCCGAGCACGCCGTTGCCACCGGCCAGGCCGACGGCGTGTTCATCGCCCGCGCGGCGCTGCGGGACCCCCACTGGTGGCTGCGTGCAGCCTTCGAACTGGGGCACAACCTGGCCTGGCCGCCGCAGTACGAACGTGCCGTGCCGCGGCATTCGTTCTAGGGCGTCCCTACGCCTTTGTCCCTACTCCTGCAGGAGGACCCCTCCGGCGGGACCCTGGGTCTACTCTGGCCTTATGACTGCTCCGCATCCTGATCCGGTGCACGCCGGGCCGGTCCCTGCCCTGTCCATCCGCGGGCTCGCCAAGCGCTTCGGCGGGAAAATCGCCGTTGACGGCATCAGCCTGGACGTCCCCGCCGGCTCATTCTTTGGCATTGTCGGCCCTAACGGTGCCGGCAAGACCACCACGCTGTCGATGGCCACCGGCCTGCTGCGGCCCGACTTTGGCACGGCCGTGGTCCACGGCGTGGACGTCTGGGCCAGGCCGCTGGAGGCCAAGAAGCTGATGGGCATCCTCCCCGACGGGGTGCGCCTCTTTGACCGGCTCACCGGCGAGCAGCTTGTCACCTACGCCGGGCTGCTGCGGGGAATGGATCGGGAGGTCGTGGCCGCGCGCGTCGGCGAGCTGTTGTCCGCCCTGGACCTCAGCCAGGACGCCGGAACCCTGGTGGTGGACTACTCGGCAGGCATGACGAAGAAGATTGCGCTCGCCTCAGCCCTGATCCACGCGCCCAGGCTGCTGGTCCTGGACGAGCCCTTCGAATCCGTCGATCCCGTCTCGGCGTCCAACATCCGCGCCATCCTGGACCGCTATGTCGCCTCCGGCGGGACCGTCATCGTGTCAAGCCATGTCGTGGACCTGGTCCAGCGCATGTGCGACCACGTCGCGGTGGTGGCCGCCGGCCGGCTGCTCGCCGCCGGCACGGTGGACGAGGTCCGTGCCGGGGCGTCCCTGGAGGACAGGTTCGTGCAGCTGGTGGGCGGACGCAACCACACGGAAGGCCTGGAATGGTTGCGCACCTTCTGAGGCTGAAACTGACCCTGCTCCGCAACGGACTCCGGCGCAGCCCCTGGCAGCTGGTGGGCATGGCGTTCGGCGGGCTTTATGCGCTGGGGCTGGTGGGGGCACTCGTTGTGGCACTTGTCCTGCTGCGCCGCGCGGACCCGGAACTGGCCCAGACAGCCGTGGTGCTCGGCGGTTCGGCGGCATTGCTGGGGTGGGGCATCATCCCCGTGGCCGCATCCGCCGTGGACCTGACCCTGGACCCTGCCCGGTTCACCACCTCCGCAATTCCCATGGGGCAGCTCCTGACCGGTCTGGCCCTTGGCGGGCTGATCGGCATTCCCGGCATCGCCACGGCGCTGGTGGCGCTCGCCACCGTGTGGACGTGGGCGCGCGGCCCCGTTCCGGCTGTTGCAGCACTGGCGGGTGCCGCCGTCGGCGTCCTGAGCTGTATCGTCCTGTCCCGGGTGGTGACCACGGCAACCGCCAGCCTCGCGGCGTCGCGCCGTTTCAAGGATGTCAGCGCCATTGTCTTTATGGTCCCCCTGGTCCTGATGGGCCCCATTGTGGCGGGGGTAGTCCGCGGGGTACGGGCCTCAACAGGCTTCCTGCCGGAGCTGGCGGCCACTTTGTCCTGGACGCCGCTGGGGGCGGCGTGGTCCCTTGGGGGCGACTCCGCCGCGGGGCGCCCGGCCGAGGCGGCGGCCAAACTCCTGATCGCACTGGCCACCCTCGCCGGCCTCGCCTGGTGCTGGAAGCTGTTGCTTGAGCGGGCCCTGGTCAATCCGCCCTACGCCGGCAGCGGGAGCCGGAAAGGCGGAAAGCTGGGGCTGTTCGGCCTGCTGCCGGCCACGCCTGCCGGTGCCGTCACGGCGAGGGCGCTGACGTACTGGCTCCGCGATCCACGCTACGCAGGTTCCCTGGTGGTGGTCCCGCTGCTGCCCATCCTGCTGGTGTTCCAAGGCAGCCAGAGCGGTGACTACGGGACCCTGGCGTTCGCGGCGCCGCTGGCGGCGTTCCTGCTGGCCTGGTCCATCTCGGCGGACGTCTCCTACGACAACACGGCTTTTGCCCTGCATCTGGCCACCGGGGTGAAGGGCACCGATGACCGGCTCGGACGGGCGCTCGCCTGCCTTGCCTTCGCCCTTCCGGTGGTGCTGGTCTTCGCCGTGGGCCAGGGCTTTTTCACGGGCAGCTGGGATGCGCTGCCCGGCCAGCTGGGCCTTAGCCTGGGTATCCTGTTCACCGGACTGGGACTATCGTCCGTCGTGTCTGCACGCTATACCGTGGCCGTACCGTTGCCCGGTGACAGCCCCTTCAAGAAGCCCCCGGGCAATGTGGGCCAGACCCTGGCGGTGCAGTTCGCCGGCATGGGAATCCTGAGCCTGCTGGTCCTGCCCGAAGTGGGACTGTTCATCGCCCAGCTGGTCACGGGAAACGCCGTGTTCGGGTGGACCAACCTGGCAGTGGGCGTAATGCTGGGACTCTCGCTGTTTGTCGCCGGAGTCCGGCTGGGCGGGAAATGGCTTGACGCCCGGGGGCCGGAACTGCTGGCCCAGCTGACTGTTAACCGCTGAATCCGCAGTACAACAGAAAGGTGGCCGGCAGTGGAAATTGTCATCCTCCCAGGCAGCAAGAAGATCGGAGCGCTGGCGGCCGATGCTGTCGAAGCGCTGCTCCGGCGCAAGCCCGATGCCGTCCTGGGGCTGGCTACCGGCTCCTCACCCCTGCCCGTTTATGACGAGCTCGCGGCCCGGCACGGGCGCGACGGGCTGGACTTCAGCGCTGCGCATGCGTTCGCGCTGGATGAGTACGTGGGCCTGGAGCCCGGGCACCCGCAGTCCTACCGCGAGGTCATCAGGCGTGAGTTCACCAACCGGGTGAACATCCTCCCGGAGAATGTGCACACACCCGACGGTGCCGCCGAGGACCTGCCGGCAGCGTGCCAGGCGTATGAGGACAAGATGCGGTCCCTGGGCGGAGTGGACCTGCAGCTCCTTGGCGTCGGGACCGACGGCCATATCGGCTTTAACGAGCCCGGCTCGTCGTTCGCATCCAGGACCCGGATCAAGAGCCTGATCGAGCAGACCCGCCGGGACAACGCGAGGTTTTTCCGCAGCCTGGCGGAGGTGCCGCACCACGTGGTGACCCAGGGGCTGGGGACCATCCTCGAGGCCCGGCACGTTATCCTCATCGCCACGGGGGCGCAAAAGGCCCCGACCGTCCGCGATTTTGTGGAAGGCCCCGTTTCCGCCATCTGCCCGGCCTCGGTCCTGCAGTTCCACCCGCACGCCACCATCCTCCTGGATGAGGCAGCAGCGTCCTCGCTGAAGCTTGCCGATTTCTACCGGCACACCTATGACAACAAACCAGCCTGGCAGGGGCTGTAGGCGCAGGGGCTATGAGCCGCGAAACGGTCCACCCGGCGTCGGACGCCACCCTTCCGGAAAGGCTAAGATGGATGCCATGACTAGCATGACGGACCCTCTCGAAAACGACCCGATGCGTGAGCTTTCCGGGGCTGGAACGTCCACGGCCACCATTGAGCGCGAGGAACTGCGCCAGGAAGTGGAGCCCGGTGACCGGGAACGCTTCTCGCACTACGTGCGCAAAGAAAAGATCATGGAATCCGCGCTGACGGGCGAGCCCGTCATTGCCCTCTGCGGCAAAGTATGGACCCCGGGCCGGGATCCGCAGAAGTTCCCCGTGTGCCCCATGTGCAAAGAGGTTTATGAAGGCCTCCGCCCGGGCAACGACGGCGGCAAGGGTCCCGGAGGGGACTCGGGCAACAACAAGTAGTGACGGAGACGCTCTTTGGCGGCCCCACCCTGCCTCCGGCTTATCCGGAACGTGCAGCCTGGGGAACCGCCCCGAAACTCCGTGCCTGGCAACAGGAAGCCCTTGACCTGTACTTCACCACCGGGCCCCGGGACTTCCTGGCGGTAGCAACGCCCGGTGCAGGCAAGACCACCTTCGCCCTCCGCGTCGCGTCCATGCTCATCGAATCCGGCGCAGTCAACCGCGTCACCATCGTTGCGCCCACTGACCACCTGAAACGGCAGTGGGCAGACGCCGCCGCCAAGGTTGGCATTGCCATCGACCCCAACTTCAAGAACTCGGACGGCCAGCACGGCCGCGGGTTCATCGGCGTGGCCGTCACCTACGCGCAGGTTGCCAGCAAACCCATGCTGCACCGTGCCAAGACGGAGGCCGCCCGCACCCTGGTGATCCTCGATGAGATCCACCACGGCGGCGAGGCCCTGTCCTGGGGCGACGGCCTGCGCGAGGCGTTCGATCCCGCGGCCCGGCGGCTGTCCCTGACGGGCACCCCGTTCCGTTCGGACACGTCACCCATTCCCTTTGTGGAGTACGCCCAGGACCGGGACGGCGTCCGGCGGTCCAAGGCGGATTACACGTATGGCTATGGCAACGCCCTGCGGGACCACGTGGTGCGTCCGGTGATGTTCATGGCGTACTCCGGCCAGATGCGCTGGCGCACCAGCGCCGGGGAGGAGATGGCCGCCTCGCTCGGCGAGGCCGCGGTCACGAAGGACATCACGTCACACGCGTGGCGGACGGCACTGAACCCCGCCGGCGAATGGATCCCGGCCGTTCTTGCAGGTGCGGACAAACGACTCAGCGAAGTGCGCCGCACGGTTCCCGACGCCGGCGGACTGGTCATCGCCACCGACCACGAGGACGCCAGGGCCTATGCCGGCCAGCTGAAGCGGATCACCGGCGAATCACCCACGGTGATTCTGTCCGACGACGCGAAGGCCTCCAGCAAGATCGAGGAATTCACGGCCAGCGAGAAGCGGTGGATGGTTGCCGTCCGGATGGTGTCCGAAGGCGTTGACGTTCCCCGGCTGTCAGTGGGCGTCTACGCAACGTCCACCTCCACTCCGCTGTTCTTCGCCCAGGCCGTGGGCCGCTTTGTGCGCGCCCGCAAACGGGGCGAGACGGCGTCGGTCTTCCTTCCATCCGTGCCACAGCTGATGGCACTGGCCAACTCGATGGAGGCCGAGCGGGACCACGCCCTGGACCGCCCCGAGAAAGAGGACGCCGACGGCCTGTTCAATCCCGAGGATTCCCTGATGGCGGAAGCCAACCGGGAGGACAAGGCGTCGGACAGCCTGACGAAGGGCAAATTCGAGGCACTCGATTCGCAGGCCTCCTTCGACCGTGTCCTGTTCGACGGTGGCGAGTTCGGCACCGGCGGAGAGGTGGGCTCGGAGGACGAGCTCGACTTCCTGGGCATCCCCGGGCTCCTTGACGCCGAGCAGGTGGGCACCCTGCTCCGGCAACGCCAGCACGACCAGCTCAACCGGAAGAACCGGCGCTCGCCGGCGGCTGAACAGGCCCCCGCGGCTCCGGCCATACCGGACCACCGGATGCTCATGGACCTGCGCAACGAGCTGGCCAAGAACGTGGCGGCCTGGTCCGCACGGACCGGGACACCGCACGGCGTAGTCCACACCAAGCTACGGACGGTGTGCGGCGGCCCCCCGGTGGCCCAAGCGAACGAGGAACAGCTGCAGTCACGGCTGCGGAAGCTCCAGGACTGGTTCATCGGCAGGAAATAGCCCGCGGCCGCTGCAACGGCGTGAAACGAAGAATGGCCCGGTGCCCAGCACCGGACCACTCTTCTTTTGTGTCCCGCAATCAGGCGACGTCCACGCCGCCGAGCTCCATTTCGGCCACGGCATCCTCAAGGTCCTCCGCGATGCCCGCGGTAAGAGAACGGATGACAGTCACCGAGTAGCCCGCCTGGACGGCATCCAGCGAGGTTGCCATCACGCAGTAGTCCGTGGCGATTCCCACCACCACCACGTCCTCGACGTCGTGGCTTTGCAGCCAGTCGTCAAGGCCGATGGCGTCGTCGGCCGCGGCGTAGGCTTCGGCGTCACCGGCTGCCGCGCCGGCAGCAAGAGTCCCGGGCTGGCGGTCCCCGGTGGGCACCGCGTCCTCGGGTGCCAGGAGTCCCTCGAAGCCCGAGTACGCCGCTGCAAACTGGCCTTTCTGGAAGTAGGCCTGGATGTATTCGGTGTCCAGGTCCGGATGTAGTTCGGCGCCCCTGGTCCCGGCGACGCAGTGCCTCGGCCAGCTGTCCTTGAAATCGGGCGTCTCGGAGAAGTGCGCGCCGGGATCGATATGCCAGTCCTGGGTGGCAACGATATGGTCGAACTCGAGGTGATGGGCGTCCACGTACTCGCTGATGGCCGCGGCCACGTCCGCGCCGCCGGCCACGGGCAGCGAACCGCCTTCACAGAAATCGTTCTGGACGTCGACAATGATCAGGGCGCGTGACATCAGTTCTCCTCGTAGATGGTGGGGATGGCGGCTTCGCCACGCTGCAGCCGGTTGACCACGGGTGGAAGTTCAGCCATGGTGTCCGCGTGCCGCTGGCGCGCGCGAAGCACACCTTCATGCCCGGTCCAGCCGGGAAGGAGCTCGCCGTTCTTCATGAACTGCTGAAGCAAGGGCCTGTCATTGCCGTCGTCCTCAGGCCGGTGTCCGATTCCCACAATTTCCTGGGTGGCAATGCCGTGGTCGTTGAGCTTCCGCAGGGCGTATTTCCGGCCGCCCATGCTGGCCTTGTTCTTGGCGGCCTTCGCGACCGAGACGAAGTTCCCGGTGTCATCGGTGCGGCTGACGAGCTTGTAGACCATGCTCGCAGTGGGGGCACCCGATCCGGTGACCAGGGATGTGCCCACCCCGTATGAATCGACGGGAGCGGACTGCAGCGCGGCGATGGCGAATTCGTCCAGGTCCGACGTGACCACAATCTTGGTGTCCTCGTTGCCGAGCTCGTCCAGCAGCTGCCTGACCCATTGCGCCTGGGCGACGAGGTCCCCGGAATCAAGCCGCACCGCCCCCAGCCGGGGCCCTGCCAGCTCGACGGCGGCACGGACGGCCGCTTCGACGTCGTACGTATCCACCAGCAGCGAGGTGCCCGGCCCCAGGGAGGCGATCTGCGCCTCGAAGGCCTCCCGCTCGGTGTCATGCAGCAGGGTGAACGAGTGCGCCGCGGTGCCCACGGTCTTGATTCCGTAGCGGATGCCCGCCTCAAGGTTTGACGTGCTGTCAAACCCGGCGATGACGGCGGCCCGTGCCGCGGCGGCTGCAGATTCCTCGTGCGTGCGGCGGGACCCCATCTCAATGCATGGCCGGTTGCCGGCCGCGGTGATCATCCGGGATGCGGCGGACGCGATGGCGCTGTCATGGTTCAGGACCGAGAGGAGGTAGGTCTCCAGCATGCAGGCTTCGGCGAACGTGGATTCCACGATCAGGATGGGGGAGTTGGGGAAGTAGGCCTCGCCCTCCGGGTAGCCCCAGATGTCGCCGGAGAAACGGTAGCTCGCCAGGTAATCGAGCGTGTCCTGGTTGACCACGCCGGTCCGGCCGAGGAAATCCAGCTCCGCCTCGCCGAAACGGAAGTCGGCGATGCCCTCCAGGAGCCTGCCCGTGCCCGCCACAATCCCGTACCTCCGGCCGTCCGGCAGCCGACGTGCGAAGGCCTCGAAGACCGACCGGCGGTGCGCGGCGCCGGAATGGAGCGACGCCTGCAGCATGGTCAGTTCGTAGTGGTCTGTGTAAAAGGACGTGCGGGGATGGTCCCAGCCGGCAGAGGTTCTCACAAAATTCACTCTAGTCCCCACCGGCTCCCACGTCTCGCTTCGCTTCGCCGCGGGGCCCTCGCCGTCGTGGGCCCATCCGTTGTGGGCCCATCCTCCCCATAGAATGGACAGATGACCTTAAGCGTTGCGCTCGGCCCTGATACGCAGGAGGGCACCCGGACCGGGACAGAGGCGTCCACCGACTCCCTGACCGCCCCGGACATCCCCTGGAACCTGGTGATCTGGAACGATCCCGTCAACCTCATGAGCTACGTCAGCTATGTTTTCCAAAGCTACTTCGGCTATTCCGAGTCCAAGGCGAACAAGCTCATGATGGAGGTCCACAAGAAGGGCCGGTCCATTGTTGCCCACGGCAGCAAGGAGCAGGTTGAACGCCATGCCGTGGCCATGCACGGGTTCGGGCTGTGGGCCACCGTGGAGAAGGCAACAGGCGGGCCGGGCGGAAATTCCGGCAAACCGGGCGGATCAGGGCAGGGCAAGGGTAAGCGTGGCTAAGGCATTCAAATACGGACTCAAAGGCATCACCGGATTCCTGGAGCCGGCCGAACGGGAACTGCTCCGCAGCCTGATCGATGACGTCATCTCCATGCTCCAGCCGGAGGAACGTGCCAACCAGGATCCGCTGGCCGCCATGATCGGGCTGGACATGGACGTCCAGGAACCCACTGACCGCGCGGTCAGGCGGCTCCTTCCCAACGTCATGAAGAACGACGACGGCGCGTCCCTGGAGTTCCGCCAGCTCACCGAACGTTCGCTGCGGGAGACCAAGATCGGCGCGCTCCGGGCCGCCGCCCTTGACCTGGACAAGGACGAAATCGTCCTCACCGCCGAGGGCGCCAGGCACTGGTCGATGGCCCTGAACGACGTCCGGCTGGTGCTGGCCGAACGGCTGGACATCCGGGACGAGGAGGACGCCGAACACGTCCACCTTATGCAGGACTGGTCCCAGGCGGAGGACGTGGAAAGCTACCTCGCCCTCGTCTATAACTTCGCCACATGGCTGCAGGAATCCCTGGTGCAGGCGATGCTCCAGTCCCTGGACACCCGCGCCTGAACCACGGCCGGCCGGAAGCCCTGCGGGACTGCGCCGGGCCGCGGGCATCCGCTGCACTGTGACAAATTAGACATGAGTCGGACGCCACAATGTGATGGCCGCGACCACAGGGAAGACCTATCCTCGAATAATCATGACAACAGCCTCGAGCACGGACCCGTCAGCAGTTGCGGCGGAGTCCCCAGCCAGCAGCATTACCGGCGGCCACCTCGGATCCCGGCCCATCGGCGTCTTTGATTCCGGCGTCGGCGGGCTGACGGTGGCGCGGGCCATCATCGACCAGCTGCCGAACGAATCGATCCTTTACGTGGGGGACACCGCCCACGGGCCATACGGGCCGCTGCCCATCGCCGAAGTCCGGGCCAACGCCCTGGGCGTGATGGACGAACTGGTGGACTCCGGCGTCAAGCTGCTCACCATTGCCTGCAACTCGGCGTCGGCCGCCGTCCTGCGGGACGCCCGGGAGCGGTACACGGCGAAATACGGGATCCCCGTGATTGAGGTGATCCAGCCAGCCGTGCGGCGGGCCGTGGCTGCCACCCGGAGCGGGCGCGTGGGCGTCATCGGAACAACCGCCACTGTTGGTTCCCGCGCCTATGAGGACACTTTTGCCGCGGCGCCGGACCTGCAGATCACGTCGGTGGCCTGCCCCGAGTTCGTCAGCTACGTCGAAGCCGGCATCACCACCGGTCCCGCGCTGCTGGCAGTCGCCGAGGAATACCTTGCGCCGTTGAAGGCCGCCGGCGTGGACACCGTTGTCTTGGGATGCACGCATTACCCCCTGCTGACCGGTGTCATTTCCTTCGTGATGGGTGAGGACGTGACGCTGGTCTCCAGCGCGGAGGAGACAGCCAAGGACGTCTACCGGGCGCTGGCCACGCACGACCTGCAGCGCACCGCGGCGACGCCGCCGGAACACCACTTCATCGCCACCGGCGATGCCGGCCAGTTCGAAGCCCTCGCCCGGCGCTTCCTCGGACCCGAAGTCCTGTCCGTCCGGCACGTGGACCACGTCTCCGCCCAGTACCCCACCGGCAGCCTCGCCCGGATAACCCCGGAGATGATTGCCGCGGCGCAGGGCGCCGCCGGAACCGCCAGGCCGCAGCGCCGGCTGTCGAACTTCGTGGACAGTGGCCGTGCTGGCAGCGGTTTCGTGGACAGTGGCCGGGCCGGAGGTCCTGCCCAGTGAAGCTCACCATCGTTGGCTGCACGGGTTCCTTCCCGGGCCCGGGCTCGCCGGCGTCGTGCTACCTCCTGACCGCCAACGACGGCGAACGCACTTGGAAGATCGTCATGGACCTGGGCAGCGGCGCGCTGGGCGCCATCCAGCGGTACACCGACCTCGAGGACATCGATGCGATTTTCCTGACCCACCTGCACCCGGACCACTGCATGGACCTGTGCGGCCTGCACGTGGCGGTCCGCTGGAAGCCGGGCGGCTGGGGACGCGGCAGGATTCCCGTCTGGGGCCCGGCAGCCACCGCCGACCGGATGGCCACCGCGTACGGCCTGGACCTGGACCCCGGCATGCACGAGGAATTCGACTTCACCAACTGGAGCGAACGCGAGTCTGTTAAGCTGGGGCCGTTCACCATCACCCCGTTCGCAGTGAACCATCCGGTGGAGGAGGCCTACGCCCTCCGGGTTGAGGTCACCGAGCCGGACAAGGAAGGCAACCAGGTCAGCCGGGTGCTGACCTATTCGGGGGACACCGATTCCTGCGCCGGCCTGGAAGAGGCGGCCAAGGACGCCGATCTGTTCCTGTGCGAGGCCGCCTTCGAGGAAGGCCGCGACGACGGCATCAAGGACGTGCACCTGACGGGCAAGCGCGCCGGCGAGGCCGCAGCGGCCGCCGGGGCGCGCCGGCTCCTTCTCACGCACATCCCCGTCTGGACGTCACCCACCACAGTCATGGCTGAGGCCCGTCCTGTCTTCGGCGGAGACGTGGCCGTGGCCGTTGCCGGAGTGCATTACACGATCTAGGGTCCGGCCGATGGGGGCGTCCGTGGCAGGGCAGCGGACGGTGAGTCGATAAGCTAAAGGCATGACTTCTGAAGCAACTGCAGTGCCCGTAGTGCGCGCCGACGGCCGTACCCCCGACCAGCTCCGCCCCATCAGTATCACCCGCGGCTGGTCCAAGCAGGCAGAGGGCTCGGCCCTGATCGAGTTCGGCAACACACGGGTCCTGTGCACGGCTTCGCTGACCGCCGGGGTGCCGCGCTGGCTCAAGGGCGAGGGCCGGGGCTGGGTCACCGCCGAGTACGCCATGCTGCCGCGTGCCACCAACACCCGGTCCGACCGCGAGTCGGTCAAGGGCAAGATCGGCGGCCGCACGCACGAGATCTCACGGCTGATCGGCCGTTCGCTGCGCTCCATCATCGACACCAAAGCCCTGGGCGAGAACACGATTGTGCTGGACTGCGATGTCCTGCAGGCCGACGGCGGAACCCGTACGGCCGCCATCACGGGAGCCTATGTGGCCCTCGCCGACGCCATCCGCTTTGCCCGGGAGAACAAGCTGATCGCCAGGAACGCCCAGCCGCTCATCGATACGATCGCAGCCGTGTCGGTGGGCATCATCGACGGCGTTCCCATGCTGGACCTGCCCTATGTCGAGGATGTCCGTGCCGAGACTGACATGAACGTTGTGGTGACCGGCTCCGGAAAGTTTGTGGAAGTCCAGGGCACGGCGGAGGGCGCACCCTTCGACCGTGACGAGCTCAACCAACTCCTTGACCTGGCCCTGCTCGGCACAACCCAGCTGGCGGCGATCCAGCGCGAAACCCTCGCGGACGTCCTGTGAGCCAAACAGCGCCGGGGGATGATCTTCAGGACGTCGCGGCACCTGGCAGCACAGCGCCGCGACTCGTCCTCGCCACGCACAATACGGGCAAGCTGCGCGAACTGCGTGAGCTCCTGCGCGGCCAGGTTCCGGGGCTCGACGTCGACACCCAGGTGGTGGATGCCGGTGCCGTAGGCGCGCCGGACGTCGTCGAAACAGGCGTGACGTTCGCCGAGAACTCGCTGCTGAAGGCGCGTGCCGTGGCCGAGGCAACCGGCCTGGTGGCCATCGCCGACGATTCCGGCCTTGCCGTCGACGTCCTGGGCGGGGCCCCCGGCATCTTTTCCGCACGCTGGGCCGGCCGGCACGGTGACGACGCCGCCAACCTGCGGCTCCTGCTGGACCAGCTCTCCGACGTCCCGGACGCACACCGCGGTGCCGCCTTTGTCTGCGCCGCGGCGCTTGCCTCGCCGGCCCAGGGCGGCACCGCCCGGGAGGTTGTGGAGTACGGCCAGCTTGAGGGGATCCTGCTGCGCGAGCCGCGGGGCGCAGGCGGGTTCGGCTACGACCCCGTCCTGCAGCCCGTTGGCGAGGACCGCAGCTGTGCCGAACTGTCCGCGGAGGAAAAGAACGCGATCAGCCACCGGGGGAAGGCCTTCCGGGCCCTCCTGCCCGCCATTGTCGAGGCACTCGCCGGGCAGTAGCGCCTGGCGTGGATACGGGTGAGGGAGCCCTGCTGGTGCAGGGCTCCCTCAGCTGTATTCAGGCTTTGTGCCCGCGGTGCTTCCCGGGCCTAGTCCAGGTTGGTCTTGCGCTCCTCGTGCGGAGCGTGCTCCTCGATGAACTCATCCACCACATCGGTGCCGAACTTGGCTGCCTGGCGTTTGGCCGAGATGCTACGGAGAATTTCGATGCCGATCGGAATCACGGAGACCAGGACGATCGCGATGAAGATGATGTCCAGGTTGTCCCTGACCCACGGGACCCTGTCGCCCAGCAGGTAGCCAAGGAGCGTGACGCCGCTGCCCCACAGGAATGCGCCGATGACGTTAAAGAGGAAGAATTTCCGCTTGTCCATCTGGGCCACGCCCACGATCACGGGAACGAAGGTCCTGATGATCGGGACGAAGCGGGCCAGGATCAGGGCCTTGCCGCCATGCTTTTCGAAGAAAGCATGGGCGTTCTCCACGTTTTCGCGCTTGAACAGGCGGGAGTTGGGCTTGTTGAAGATGGCAGGACCGGCCTTGGAACCGATCAGGTAGCCCGTCTGGTTGCCGATGATGGCGGAGACCGTGATCAGCAGCGCCAGGAGCCAGATGTTGAACTTAATGGTGTCGGTGGCCACCAGCAGGCCTGCCGTAAACAGCATTGAATCGCCGGGGAGGAAAAAGCCCACCAGCAGGCCCGTCTCGGCAAAGACGATTCCGCAGACCAACAGCACCACCCAGGGGGCGAGTGCGGGGTCGGCCAGGAAGACCTGGGGGTTCAGCCAGTCGGGCAGGAAGGAAGCCAGTTGCGGCTGGACCGGTCCTGCACCTCCCAGCATGGGCGCGGCGAGGTCGCTGATCGCAAGAAAGTTCACCTTCTCAGGGTACTTGACCGGGCGGCAGGCCGATCGTCATGGTGATATCCGCGACAGGGCCGCCGTGGTGACGCAGGAACTGCCCTGTCCGGCGGTAAAGTGTGGGCCGTGGGTTTGGACTTTACGGCGATCGACTTCGAAACGGCCAACGGCTTCCGGGGTTCACCGTGCGCGGTGGGCCTGACCAAGGTCCGGGGTGGCAAGGTAGTAGCCGAGGCGTCCTGGCTTATGCGGCCCCCGGAAAACCATGACCACTTTGACTACCACAACGTCCGGATCCACGGCATCCGGGCCGAAGATGTGGCGGGGCTGCCCCGGTTCGGCGACCTGTTTCCGGAAATCGGCGCGTTCATCGGCGGCGACATCCTGGCAGCCCACAATGCCGCGTTCGACCTTGGCGTCATCAGGTCCGGCCTGGAGGTCTCGGGCCTGCCTGGACCCGCCTACGATTACGTCTGCACCGTTATGCTGTCCCGCCGCTGCTATTCGCTGGTTTCCAATTCCCTGCCCTTCGCCGCGGAGGAGGCCGGTGTCCCGCTGGTCAACCACCACGACGCC
>DATFAE010000152.1:0-8413 GCA_035254945.1 Arthrobacter sp.
GTGAGCCGGTGCGTCACTTCGATGCCGTAGGGTGCGGCGAACGCTGCCCGGGACTGAACGACGACCCGAGTCTCCGGCATCTGGTGCCGGAGTATCCTCATGGCCTCGAACAACGTGGCAGGGTCCCGGTCACGGTCGTTACCCATGCTTAGTACCATGGGACTGTCCGGCAGGCGGGTCTTCGGGAAGTAGGCAGTGTCAATGCCGAGCGGGACGTAGTAGAGGCGGCTTGCCGGCACATCGAGCCACTCCCTCAGGACCGGAAGTTGGCCGCGGGAAAGAACCCACACGGCATCGAGGCGCCTGTATACCTGCCGGAGCAGGCTCAAACGCGCAGAGATGCTGGTACTCGCCGCCGCGTCCGTGGCCCAGATGATGCCGGCCATGAGTCGTTTGTCGCTCCGTGCGTGCCGGATCAGCAGGGGAACGGCTGTGGTCTCGTCCCAGGCAAGTACGACCCCCGCCCCGGATTTTGCCTGTCGTGGCAACCAGAGCCTCGGGTCTGCAAGCCCGATCCACTCGCGCGGATTGCGGCCTGCACGGCGTACGGTCTCAGCCTCGACCCGGAATCCCGCCTCGGACAGGCGGTCGAGTCCATAGGGGAACCTGCCCGGAACTTCACCCAGACGGTGCTGTTTGAGCCAGAAGGCAGGGTCGAGGTCCTTTGTATAGACCAACGAGGCCAAAGGCTCCTGGGCTGTCCCGCGAATCATCTTTTGCGCCGCGCGGGCCGTTTGGCCGCAAACGTGCGCAGAAGCTCCACCACGCGAGCGGGCTTCAGCGCGAGCCTGAGAACAATCCTGGCAATTCCCAGGAAGACATCCGTCGCCAGTTCGGGGAACTGGTCCTGAAAATTGAGGTCACAGCCGAAGTGCCCTGCCAGGGGCTTCCCGGGAACTCGAAGCCCAACGATTTCATTCAACACATTTCCTCCGTGGATGACCTGTAGCCACATGGGATGGGAAGTGCGGACGTTACGAACCGGACCCTTCTCATCCACTCGAAAGTGGTGTTCGACGAAAACAGTCGAGGGCGGGGTGTCGCTCGCTTTTTCCACGAGCGTCAGGAAGGGGTTCTTGGTGTACGGCCGAAGATAGGCCTTCCCTGCCGCATATTGTGCGCCGCTCACCAGATTGAGGAATTCGAAGTCCTGGCACTCGAAACACCTTTGGATTGCTTCGATAAAGTCTTTGGCAACCGCATCGTCGTTGTCGATGCGGGTTGTGAGGATGTATGGAGTGTCAGCCCTCGCGCTTACTTCCAGGGAGACGGTTTCCGGTGTAAAGGCACCTTCCACATAAACCGTCTCGAAGATACCCTTGCCCAGTTCTTCTATCTCCTGCCTAAACCAATCGGGACTCAGATGGTCAACGAATACCAGCCATACGAATTGGCGGTTTGTTTGACCGGCCAAGGTGGGCAGGCAAAAACGCTGAAAGAGCTCGAGTCTGGCCTGCAGCCACTCGGTTGTGGGCTCGGAGACGTGATAAAAGCTGCGGACGTTGAATCGGGTTAGGACAAAATGTGTGGCCTTCCCTTCCACACTCCGCACCGGCGAAATCGCCTTGTTATTCATGAGAGTCACCTGCCGCAACCGCCGGACGGGCCGGGGCTGCAGCCGTTCCGCTGCAGGTCGCTTCGATTTCACCGGCCACCAGGCGCTGGGCAGCTTCCCAGCCTGGCTGGACACTTGCCGCCATGAGGGCAATTTGTGATGCCTCCAGTGGAGCCTCAATGGCACCTGAAAGGGCATCTGCCAGTCCTGCAGGGGTTGCTGGCGCCCACAGAACGAACTCATTGGCCAGCCCTCTTCGTGCGAGCGGGGAATCGTTGACTACCGGCAGCATGCCTGCGGCGAGCATCTCTTCGGGTACAAGGGAAACATTGGTGAAGGACATGGCAAGCCCGACCGCCGACTGGTTATAGAGCAAATTGAGTTCCGCCGGAGAGAGCCGTCCGGCATAGCGGTGGGGGACCTCCCAATTGACGATTCTGTCCCCGAAAACTGTTATCGGCTGTTCGGGATGACGTCGATGGAACTCCGTCAGGGCCAGCTTCGCCAGCATAAAGCCGCGTCTGTCGACGTCGGGCCGGGCAAAGAATGCGACGCCTGACCTTTGTCCAAGGTTTTCGAGTTTGTAAATGCCGGTGTCGCAGCCAAACGGGGCGACGGCAGCATCCGCACCAATTTCACGCTGAAGCAGCTCCTGGACCATGTGCCCGACCGCAATATGCCGGAACCCGAATCTATAGGTGTCTTCGGCCAGAGCGTACAGGCTTCCGCGCGGGTAAAAGTACGGTTCGTAATCCTGAACGAAGTAGAATCTGTGCAGTCCCTGATCCCCCCTGGAGGCCAACACATGGGCCGTTTCCCAGGAACTCGCAACACACGCATCGTAACCTTGGATCCTGTCCGGAATGTAAGTGATTTCTGCCGCCAGTTGGGGCCAATGCCGCCGGATGACGCCAGCATCGTAGTTCAGGTCTGCCCCGTGGCGGTTGTAGAGGAGAATCGTGCAGCGGTGCCCGCGTCGCTCAAGGCCTTCCACCATTCGGAATAATGTTGTGTGACCACCGCTACCGGGTGCCGGAGGCGTGCAGAGCCATGCGACACGCAAGGGTCCGGCAGTCCGGGCGGGGGCCGGGTCCGGGCTCCCCACACGCCGGGAATCGGCAACGTCATGGGCAAGGAGTGGAAAGTCCAGATCAGCGGTCCGGAAATTGGCGGCGATCCAGCGCACAAGCCGGCGGGCCAGGCGCTGGCTCACGTCCCTGATTCCGTTAGAACGTATCCGGGAAAAAAGCCGGAACAACAGCTTCCAAGAAAGTTGCATCTTAGAACACCCCGTTCCGACGCCATCGATACCAGTTCAGCTCCGAGCGGAGCCGGCCATGGAGGCGTCGCGCAACGGACGCCAATCGCCTCGGAATGGCGGCGCGGCTGTCCGCTAACCGCACGTTTAGCCGTGTCCACTCGCTTGAGCCCTCGATGCCAGGCTGTACTGATTTAGCGAATTCGCGGTATGCGTGGACGAGTTCCGGATGAGGAAGTCCTCGGTCAACCTCAAGTGCAGCAGTGTAGAGTGCTTCACCGACGAGGGCGCGTTTTGCCGCTGGAAGGAATCCAGCGGTCCCGGGCACGCTGGCTGCTGCGCCATGGAAGAGGGCTTCAAAAGCCTCCAGGCGCTCAACAAGGTCAATGACGCCATCGACCTCTTTTGCGGACATGCTGTCAGGATGGTCACGGTGCCATGCCTGATCGGCTCCGTGAATGTAGGCGACATCCGAAAACGCGGAGAGCCGGAACCAGAACTCCATATCCGGGGTGTGGCGCAGCGCCGCTTGGTAGCCGATTTTCTCGACCACCGACCGGCGCATTAATGCCTCAGGAGAGGTGATGACATTCTGTGCTGACCTGCACCTGTCCCGCAGCCACGTCAGCCCTGGCCAGATTGTCCACGCCGTTGGCCTTCGCTGCGGCTCCGGTGGCACCTCCGTGGAGAAATGGATCGGATGGCCGTATACGAGGCCTACTGAAGGATAGGTCTGCGCTACGAGGGTGGCGCGGGCCAATGATCCGGGCGTCAGCAGGTCATCTGCATCCAGGCGGACAAGGAATTCCCCCGTGGCGGCCCTCGCGCCGTCGTTGAATGTCTCCACCATCCCCTTGTTCTGGCTGTGGGCCAGGACAGAGATGTTGGCATGGGTTTCAGCCAATGCCGTTGCAACGGCAAGGCTCGTGTCGGTGGAAGCGTCATCGACGATGATGACGTCCACCAGGACATCCTCCTGACCGATGCAGCTTTGGACTGCCTGGGGAAGGAAGTGGGCATAGTTATAACAGGAAATGACCACTGTCACCGTCGCTGGGGAAGGCCGTTCGAATTTGGGCCTGACCCGGATGCGCTGGTTGATGTGTTCCGCTATCACTTCCATGATCTTCAGCCCCTAAGTGCTGACCGGAGCGCGTCTGCCACGATCTCCTGCTGGGTGGAGGTGATGCCGGGATACAGCGGCAACGAAAGAATCTGCCGCGAGAAGGCCTCTGCCACTGGAAATGCGCCCTTTCCGTAGGGAACGAATGCGTAAGCCGGCAGCAAATGGACAGGGTTCGGGTAGTGGATTCCTGCTCCAATGCCGCTCTCGTTCAAGGCGCGCACCAGGCGGTCCCTTTCAGGGACCCTGATCACATAGAGATGGAAAACGTGCTCGTTTCCCGGAGCGACCCGGGGAAGGATCACTTCGTCCAAGTCCTCCAGCAGCTCCCGGTACCGGTCGGCCGCCTCCACCCGCTGTTGGTTCCATTGGTCCAGCAGGGCGAGCTTGGCATTGAGGACTACCGCTTGCAGGGTGTCCAGCCGTGAATTGAAGCCCACGTCCAAGTGCTCGTAGCGGGCGTTTCCGCCGTGGTTGCGCAGCTTCCGCAGCCGGCCGCTGATCTCTGTGGAGTTGGTCATGACTGCCCCTGCGTCTCCGAAGCCGCCAAGGTTCTTGCCCGGGTAGAAGCTGGTTGCCGCAACGTCGCCCAGCGCGCCGGCCCGCACACCCAGCCTGGTGGCGCCCTGTGCCTGCGCCATGTCTTCCACCAGGGTCACTCCGGGAGGCAGCACGCCGGTGATGAGTTCCATCGGGGCCGTCTGTCCAAAAAGGTGGACTGCTATGACAGCTTTGGTCCTCGCCGTGATCCTGCCGGTTACCTCGTCCGGCCCGAGCAGGAAGTCCTGATCGCAGTCGGCCAGGACCAGCTCGGCGCCCGCCCGGAGGACTGCGCCGGCCGTCGCCACGAAGGTGTTGGTCGGGACAATCACCTCGTCGCCCGGACCCACCCGGGCCGCCCTCAGGGCGAATTCGATCGCGTCGGTGCCGTTTCCGACTCCCACGGCGTGGGTGACGCCGCAGTACTTGGCCCAGGCTTCTTCGAACTCCCCCACCTGCGGTCCCATGATGAAGCTGGATTCCGCGATGACGCGGTTGAAACCTTCACGAATGGCGTCGTTGATCTGCAGTTGCTGGTAGGACAGATCAACCAGTGGCACTTGGTGTTGTGTCATGGCATTCCCCCTGACGGTGCGGCCAACCCCTGGTTGGCATCGGATTCGGTGTTTTTTCGGACCTCACTGCCAGGCATCCACCTGACTGCCTCGCGGACCTGGCGGCGGAACCATGTGGCAAGAATCAGTGCGTAGACGCCGGTACCTGCGGCCCCGCCGGCCAAAAGAGCGGCCACGGGCGTCGGCTGCAGTGCCATGGCGCCGAGTGCTGCCCCTGCGGCAGGTATGGCCGCAGCGACCGGAGGCCAGAGTCGGGCGCCGATCGCCATAAGGTTCGCGCCGCTGGATCGAAGGGCAAAGGCGTAGGCAGGGCAGACGATCAGCAGGGCTGTTCCCAAGTGTGCGATTGCCGCCCCGGAGGTTCCCGCGATGCCCACACCGGTGAACATGGCCGGGACCAAGGCTGCAATCCATGCGAGCTGCACAATAAGGGTCGCCTTGGAGGCGCCCCTCGCCAGCAGGTAGGAGGCGGAAAGGTCAAAAAGGGTACGCAGGGAACCGAAGAGTCCCAGCCAGGCAAGAATGACGGCAGCAGACAGCCACTTTTCGCCGTAGACCAGTTCGACGACGGGTGCTGAAAGTAACGCCAGCATCAAACCGGCAAGGAGCGACACCGCCCAGACCGGCCCCACGACTGCCGCGAAGCTCTGATCAGAGCGTCCCGAAGCCAGCCGCGCGAACGCAGGTATTGAAACTGACCTCACCACCTGGCCGATTGCGCTCATTGGCCAGTTGGAAATGTTGAAGGCAAGGAAGTAGAAGCCCAGCGCTACAGGTCCCGCCAGGCGTGAGATCGCAACGTTATCCACATTCAAGAGCGCCCACGAGAGCATATTCGCGCAAGCAACGGGGATCCCGTATCTGAGGATTCCGGGGGCAAAGGCCGGATCAAAGCCGAAGCGAACCCGTTCACCGGACAGAATGAACTGAAGCACAAGGGTCAGTAGCTGCGACGCAATCCGGGCAGCTGCGAGTCCCATGACTCCCCAGCCACCAAGAACCAGGCCAACCGTCAAGGCTGTTCCTACGGCAAACTCCACGAGGGCGATGATGAAGAGCTTCTTCTGGGCAAATTGGCGCTGAAGAGAGGCATAGGGGACAACGCCGGCGCCGGCCAGCATCAGGGAAAACGCCATAACGGCAATGACTGGTCCGGCCTGGCTGCTTCCCAAGAGATCCGCGAGGCCTTGGGCAGAAGCGGCCATAGCCCCTGTCAGGACCGTTCCTGACACCAGTGCCAGCGTGGCCACGGTGGGGCCTTTCGCCTCTGCGTTCGCTGAGCGGATGAGGTCTGTGCTCATTCCGAGGTCTGCCAACGTCATAAGGACGGCTTGGACAGTCAGTGCCACGGCAAACACCCCGAATTGCTCGGGTGCCAGCAACCGTGCAAGGACGATGCCCACCGCGAAGCTGCCGAGGCGGAGAACGAGACTGTTCACCGTGCTCCACGCCAGTCCCGCGCCGATCCGGCTCCGCAGGCTGCTTGCTGCCGTTTCTGTCATATTCCGGACCGCCTCCAACGTCGCCACTGCAAGGACCAACGCCAGCGGTACACGAGTTCAAAAAGGGTTCTCTCGGCTATGGAAGAGTCCCCGCTTGACCGCCGCAGATACGAGGCCCAGAGAGGAGAGGCCGTGATTGTCGAATCGGTCTGCGCAGCGAAATCGGCAAGGGCAGATGAATGGCCTGGAAGAGCGTCTTCACTGTCAGAAAGATGGATAGCCGCGAGAACGGCCTCGGTCGCGAGTGCCTTCCGGGCGGCATGCTGGTACCGGCGAGGCCGCTTAAGGGTCGGAAGGGAAACTGCAAAGAGTTCATCAAAGACCTCGCGTCGTGCCCGGATATCGTCAAGGGTCGCGTTGAAGTCTGTGAGGTGCATGTTCTGGCCGTGAACGCGGTAGTACGCCTGAACCGGTCCGTTGACCCTGCCCACTCCAGTGATGGCGGCGGCACGAAGCCACAGATCCATGTCTGCGGCGTGGGGCATGTCGGCGCGGTATCCGGAAAGCTGTTCCATCACCGTTCGTCTGAGGACAGCCTCCGGGTTCATGATGATGTTCGATCCGCGCCGGCACATGACGCCGATCCACTCTTCTCCCCGCCATATGGACCAGGAAGCCCGCTTGCCAGGTGAAGGCGGTACGGTCTCGGAGAACTCCTCGGCAAAACCGTAAACGAGCCCCACCTCAGGATGGTTTTCCATCAACGCAGTGGACCTGGCCAGGGATCCCGGCGCCAGCACGTCGTCCGCTGACAGCAGCACCACATACTCGCCTACAGCCCGGGACAGGCCGTCGTTGTAGGTGGCAATGTGCCCCATGTTTTCAGCGTGCAAGACCGGCCGAATGCGGGCGTCGGCCGACGCAAGTTCCAGAGCCAGTTGCCCGCTCCCGTCAGTCGATGCGTCGTCGACGATGAGCACGTCCACGTCCACATCCGCCTGATCGAGGGCCGAAGCCACCGCATCCGGAAGGTAGCGCGCGTAGTTGTAACACGGAATGACCACCGAAACCGAGGGGCGCCGCTGCAGCTGGCCGGCGGCCAGCCGCAGTGCTCCCGAATTCCGGCTGAGCATCCCCGCGCTCACCGCCCACCCCCGAAGCAGAAAGTCTCCCGGTCGATTTCGTGGGCCGGGACGCCCACCCAGGTCTCGCCGTCGGGCACGTTGCTGAGCACCGCGGCACCCATCCCCACGGTCGCGTAGGCGCCCACCGACGTCCGCTCCCGGACACTGGAGTTCATGCCCAGGTAGGCAGCCCGGCCAATCCGGACTCCGCCGCCCAGCGACACACCCGCAGCGAACGTCGCGAAGTCCGCCACGTCGTCGTCGTGCGTGAACGTCACCGACGGCATGGCCACCACGTGGGATCCGAGCGTGACGGAGGCGGTCAGGGTCACGTTCCGCAGCAGGATGCTGCCCCGGCCGATCCGGCACCCCTCCGGGCATTGGACCGACGGGTCGATCGCGGTGGCATACCGCGCCTCGTGCAGCCCCATGGCCGTGAGCCGCTCCACCACCGCTTCCCGGGACTTTCCGGAACCCAGGCACACCAGCACAAACGCGTGCGTGTACTTGGGTGCATCGTCGATGGTCCCCAGGACAGGCGCCCCGTCCACGGTGACGCCCGCCATCTCCTTGTCATCATCGAGCAAACCCACGACGTCGTACTGGCCGCTGCTGCGGACCATCGCCAGGACCTCGCGGGCCAGCCCGCTCGCCGCAATCAGTATCAGCTCGCTCACCTGCCCACCCCGTGGGCGGCGGCATGGATCGTGTTCATGACACGGTTCATGCTGACGGTGTCCAGCTCGTGGAAGACGGGAAGGATGAGCGTCCGGTCAGTCAGCCGCTCGGTGTGCTG
>DATFAE010000153.1:0-8805 GCA_035254945.1 Arthrobacter sp.
CGAGGCCGTGGTCCATCAGTTCGCAGAAGTAGTTCTCCGCCCCGAAAATGTCGCGGAACTCCGAGGCTGCTTCCAGGGCCTCACGGTACTGGCCGAGCCGCAGCCGGGTCTGGACTTCCCCCGAAGGGCAGCCGGTGGTGGCGATCAGGCCTTCCGAATAGGTGTTCAGGAGCTCGCGGTCCAGCCGCGGCCACTTGCCGAAGACGGCGTCCAGGGATGCGATGGACGAGGCCCGGAAGAGGTTGCGCATGCCGGCGTTGTTGTAGCTCAGCAGCGTCATGTGGGTATAGGAGCCGCCGCCGGAGATGTCGTCCTTGCGCTGGTGTTCCTCGCCCCAGCGCACACGGCTCTTGTCAGTCCGGGCGGTGCCGGGCGTGACGTAGGCTTCGACGCCGATAATGGGCTTAATGCCTTGGTCCGTGGCGCGTTTCCAGAAGTCGAAGGCGCCGAACAGGTACCCGTGGTCAGTGGTGGCGAGGGCCGGCATGCCCAGGCGTTCGGTCTCATCGAAGAGCTCCCCCAGGCGGGCGGCGCCGTCCAACATGGAGTATTCGGTGTGGTTGTGCAGGTGGACGAACGAGGCATTGCTGGAAGTCACCGCACTATTCTATGCGCCGGCAGGCTCCCGGCCGGTCAGGCTTGCCCGGATTCGAGGACTTCCAGGGCAAACGAGAGGTCCTGCGGGTAGTCGCTGGTGACGGTTACCCGCTCCCCCGTGACCGGGTGGTCGAAGCCAAGCTGGCGGGCGTGAAGCCACTGCCGGGTGAGGCCCAGGGTGGCCGCGAGCCGCGGGTCCGCGCCGTAAGTCAGGTCACCGGCGCAGGGGTGCCGCAGGGCTGAAAAATGCACCCTGATCTGGTGGGTGCGGCCGGTCTCGAGGTGTACCTCGACGAGGGTGGCCTTGCCGAATGCCTCCAGCACCTCGTAGTGCGTAATTGAGGGCCTGCCGTCCTCGATCACGGCGAAGCGCCAGTCATGTCCGGGGTGCCGCCCGATCGGGGCATCGATGGTGCCCTCCAGGGGGTCCGGCAGGCCCTGGACCACAGCGTGGTAGACCTTGTCCACCGTGCGCTCCTTGAACGCCCTCTTCAGGGCCGTGTAGGCGCGTTCGGTCTTGGCGACGACCATCACGCCGGACGTGCCGACGTCGAGCCGGTGGACGATGCCTGCGCGTTCCGGGGAACCGGATGTTGAGATGCGGTACCCGGCTCCTGCAAGGCCGCCCACCACGGTGGGCCCGACCCAACCCGGTGATGGGTGGGCAGCAACGCCCACCGGCTTGTCGACGACGACAAAATCGTCGTCGTCCAGCAGAATCTTCAGGCCTTCCACAACTTCCTCCACCACTTCGAGCGGGTCCCGCCGTTCGGGCACCGTCACGTCCAGCACGTCTCCTGCTACCAACTTGGCCGACTTGCCCACGGCTTTGCCCCGGCTGATGACGTTGCCCTCGGCGATCAGCGTGGCCGCAAGGGACCGCGAAATGCCCATCAGCCTGGCCAGCCCCGCGTCCGCGCGAGTGCCGCCGAATTCGTCAGCCACCACAATGCGCTCAGGCATCGTCTGGTTCCTCCTTCGATGCTGCTGTGTCCCGGGTGGGCGCCACATGCCGGGAGCCATCCAGGGAAATCCCCCGGAGCGTCAGGATGCAGATAATGGCCACCGCTGAGACCACCGCGGAATCGGCGATGTTGAAGATGGCGAAATTGGGCAGTTGGATGAAGTCCACCACATGCCCCATGCCGAACGACGGCTCGCGGAAGAGCCGGTCAGTGAGGTTGCCCAGCGCGCCTCCCAGGAGAAGGCCCAGGGCCAGCGCCCACCATGCCGAACCCAGCTTGCGCACCTGGAACAGGATGGCGATGGAAACCGCCGCCATGATGATCGAAAACACCCACGTCACGTTTTCGCCGATGGAGAAGGCAGCGCCGGAGTTCCGGATGAAGTACCAGTGCAGCACGGGCGGCAGGACGGGGATGCGTTCGCCTTCCACCATGCTGGACGTGACCCAGAGTTTCGTCAGCTGGTCCAGTGAATAGGCGAAAACCGCGAACCCCGCGAAGAGGGACAACAGGACCCGGCGTCGGGGGCGCCGTGGCGTGGGGGGAAGCGGGAGTGCGGCGTCGGCGGCAAGTTCGTCTGTCATGGTGCTTTCATTCGGATACCGATGTTAATCACAAAAGCCGGCGGCCGAGGAATCCTCAGCCACCGGCTTTCAGAATACGTGCTTGACAATCTGGTTTGGTACAACCTTGCCAGTTTGGTTCGCCCTTACTAGTTCGCTTCGACCTCGGGCGCGGCCACGGAACCGCGGGCGTCAAGGTCGCGCAGCTGGCCTTCAATGTAGGCCTTCAGGCGTGAGCGGTAGTCGCGCTCGAAGCCGCGCAGCTGCTCCACCTTGCGCTCGAGCACGGAGCGCTGCTGTTCGAGGGCACCGAGGATCTTGCGGGACTTTTCCTGGGCATCGTTGACGAGGCTGCTGGCTTCGATCTGCGCCTCGGCGATGATCTTGTCCTTCTGGGCCTGGCCGTCAGCGACGTGGCGGTCATGCATCTGCTGCGCCATGGCCAGCAGGCCGGCGGCGGACTCGGCAGAGACGGTGCTGCCGGCGGCCTGGGCAGGAGCGGCGGCCGGAACGGCAGCCACCGGGGCAGCCTGCTCGGCTTCCTTCTTCTTGCTGGCCTCGGCAGCCTTGGCTTCGGCCTCGGCCTTGGCGCGGGCTTCATCCTTCTCGGCCTTGACGGGCGCGGGGACCTTCTCGACTACGGGTGCTGCAGCGGTGGAGCTGGCAGGGACAGCGGAACCGCTTTCGGCGAGCTTCTTGCGCAGCTCATCGTTTTCCTGGTTCAGGCGCCGGAGTTCAACGACGATTTCGTCCAGGAAGTCATCTACTTCATCCTGGTCGTAGCCTTCGCGGAACTTGGTCGGCTGAAAGCGCTTGTTGACAACGTCTTCTGGCGTCAAAGCCATCTGGTCACCTCACTGGTCTAGTTAGTCAGTGGCCTTCCGGCCGTCAAAACTACGGTACCTAAATATGGTCTGGTTCCTCTAATTCAACACCGTAGTGTCAAACCGGAGTTTCTTCGCGTTGCAAGTGACAGATCCTCGGTGGATCCGCGCCTGAACAGCTAGGTCTAATGGAAATTTACGCGAAACTCCTGGTGATCCCCATCGCCACGCTGACGGCGATGAACAAAATCAGGAACCCCAGGTCCAGGCTGATCCCGCCAAGCCTGAGCGGAGGGATCATCCGCCGCAGCACCTTCAGCGGCGGATCCGTGATCGAGTACACGGCGTGGGCCACCACCAGGGCCGCTCCCCGGGGCCGCCATTCCCGGGCAAACATCTGGACCCAGTCGAACACCAGCCGCACGATGAGCGCCACAAGGAACAGTAATAAGGCGATATAGACAAGTCCGAAAACAATTCCCATGACTTAACTCATATCTCCATGTTCATTCCGGATACCGCAGTGTCCTGCCAATGTTCTTATCTATTTCAGCACAGATGCCAGACAGGTCCACCTGCCTGGCATCCGCTATGAGCTTAGTGGCTAGCTTTGATTGAAGAAGCTCGCCTGGGTCTCGCTGACCTTCTTGTCATCGCCAATGACCTCGATGTACGACGGCGACAGGAGGAAAACCTTGTTCGTGACACGTTCGATGCTGCCGCGGAGTCCGAACACAAGCCCTGCGGAGAAGTCCACCAGGCGCTTGGCATCGGCCTCGCCCATGTCCGTGACGTTCATGATGACGGGGATGCCGTCGCGGAAGCTCTCGCCGATCAGCTTGGCGTCGTTGTAGGACCGCGGGTGGATGGTGGTGATCTGCCGGAGCCCGGTAGATTCTTCGCGGCCGGATGCCGCACGCTTGATGGGAGTCACTGGTGCGCGGTATTCCTCTTCGGGGACATAGGACGCCTCACGGCTGACATCGCGGACGGGTGCGGGTGCACGGCGTTCCTCGCGGTCAACTTCCATGGATTCGTCCTCATCCTTACGTGTGGTGTGGTGCTCGGACTCGTAATGTTCATCGCCATCGGCGAGCCCAAGATAGATCATTGTCTTGCGCAGAGCGCCGGCCATGGTCGACTCCTAATCGTGTCCGTAGGCGGGCCGACCAATAACTTGACAGCATTGGAAATCCCCGCCATTCACTTCCAATGCTTCGACGCTACCCCACGGCGGGACGCGATCCGAGAATATCCGAACCGATCCGCAGGTGTGTCGCTCCGAAGCGGATGGCAACCTCAAGGTCCTGGCTCATGCCGGCGGAAATGCCGGTGGCGGCAGGGTGGTCTGCGGTGAGCCGGGCGGAGATGGCGGCCAGCTTCTCAAAGGATGCCTCGGGCGGGGCCCCCAGTGGCGCCACGGCCATGACGCCGGCCAGAATCAGCCCGTGGGCGGCAGCCAGCTGGTCTGCGAGGGAGGCGACATCGGCTGGAGCGGCGCCGCCGCGGTGCGTGCCGGCGTCGTCGTCGAGGCTCACCTGGATGAAGCATTCGAGCGCGGCCCGGCCCGAGCGGTCCTGTTCGGCGGCAACAGCCCTGGCGAGCCCGTCAGCGAGCTGCGGCCGGTCCACGGAATGGACGGCATGGGCGTACCGGACAACGGATTTGGCTTTTTTGCTTTGGAGCTGGCCCACAAAATGCCAATTGAGCCCGAGGTCCTGCAGGGCTTCCGATTTTGCCGAGGCCTCCTGGTCCCTGTTCTCACCGACGTCGGTGACGCCCAGCCCGGCGAGCCGGCGGATGTCCTCCGCCGGGTGGAACTTGGTGACGACAATCAGTGTGGGCTCGTCCGTCCGGCCCGACGCCGTGGTGGCGGAAGCGATGCGGCTTCTCACGGCAGCGAGGCGCATTTCCAGTTGGGCGGTCCGCGCCCCAGGGTCCAGCGCGTCAGTCATGGGTCCACACCAGTCCGGCAAACCGGCCGCTGTCCTTGTTTCGGCGGTAGGAGAAAAGATCTTCGTTCTCAAGGGTGCAGGGCCCGGAGTACCTGACGTCAACGCCTGCAGCCTCCAACTGGCTCCGCGCGCCGGCCGGAAGGTCGAGGCCGGGTGTTCCCCAGCTGGTGGTGGACCATGCGGCTGGAACTGCTGCCGCCACGTCGTCCCGGAGCCCGGCCGGAACTTCATAGCAAGCACCGCAGATGGAGGGGCCGAGCCAGGCCTGGATCCCGGCCGCGCCCAGGGCACGCATCCGCCCGACCGCGGCCGGGATGATGCCGGCGGCCACTCCCGGCCGGCCGGCGTGGACAACAGCGAGCAACGGTCCGCCGGGGGTCTCGCCCACCAGCACCGCGGGGATGCAGTCGGCCACCATGACCGCCAGCGGCAGGCCAAGGGAAACCATCGCATCTGCCTCAGGAGTTGCACTGCCGGCCTCCATGACCGCCACGGCAGTACCATGCACCTGATTCATGAACTGCAGGGAGCCCGGGACCATGCCCGCGCTGCGCTCCAGTTCTTCCCTTCGTACCCGGACCTCAGCCGGATTGTCCCCCACGTGCAGCGCCAGGTTTCCGGCGCGTGTGTCCGTAAAGGCCACGGATACTCCGGGGAGGACTTCCGATTTCCAAAGGAACAAGCCGTGCCCTACTTCAGGAAGTCGGGGACATCCAGGTCATCGGAGCGGCTGCCGGAAAGGTCCGGCTCCACTACCGAGGGGAGGTCGACGTCGAAGCCGGAGTCCGCGGGGACCGCTGACGGGCGCTGCTGGCCCCAGTTGCTCAGGCCGGACGCGCCGACTCCGGCGTGGACCGGCTGGACGTTCATCTGGTGGTTTCCGGCGGATGGCGCCTGGGCCGGCGCGGGCGCAGCCGGGCGCTGGGGGGCCACCTGGGGCTGGGACTGGTCCATGGAGGGCGATGTTGCCTTCACGTCGTCGAAGCCTGCCGCGATGACCGTCACGCGGGCCTCGTCGCCGAGGGCGTCGTCGATGACCGCTCCGAAGATGATGTTCGCTTCCGGGTGGGCCACTTCCTGGACCAGGCGGGCCGCTTCGTTGATCTCGAAGAGGCCAAGGTCAGAGCCGCCCTGGATGGACAGCAGGACACCGTGGGCACCGTCGATCGAAGCCTCCAGCAGCGGCGAAGCGATGGCCAGCTCCGCAGCCTTGACAGCACGGTCCTCACCGCGGGCCGAACCGATGCCCATCAGCGCCGAACCGGCACCCTGCATGACGGACTTCACGTCTGCGAAGTCAAGGTTGATCAGGCCGGGCGTGGTGATGAGGTCCGTGATGCCCTGGACACCGGACAGCAGGACCTGGTCAGCAGAACGGAAAGCGTCCAGGACGGAGACGTTGCGGTCGCTGATGGACAGGAGGCGGTCGTTCGGGATAACGATCAGGGTGTCCACTTCGTCGCGGAGGGCGTCGATGCCCGCTTCGGCGGAGCCGGCCCGGCGGCGGCCTTCGAAGGTGAACGGGCGGGTGACCACGCCGATGGTGAGGGCGCCAAGGGAGCGCGCGATGCGTGCCACGACGGGAGCGCCGCCGGTGCCCGTTCCGCCGCCTTCGCCGGCGGTCACGAAGACCATGTCCGCGCCGCGGATGACCTCTTCGATCTCGTCCGCGTGGTCCTCGGCAGCCTGCTTGCCCACCTCCGGGTTGGCGCCGGCGCCGAGCCCGCGTGTCAGCTCCCGCCCGACGTCAAGCTTGACGTCGGCGTCGCTCATGAGCAGGGCCTGGGCATCGGTGTTGATTGCGATGAATTCGACACCGCGAAGACCGACTTCGATCATGCGGTTGACTGCGTTCACGCCACCGCCGCCGATGCCGACGACCTTGATGACGGCCAAGTAATTCTGCGGAGCTGCCACGTTACGTGTCCCTTGTTCGTGTCCTATTGCGAAAACTGATGGAGTCGGGCTTGAAGCTTTGAACCTTAACCTTCGAGTTGAAGGTTATAGTTATGTCAAGTAACTCATGTCTGTGACGGTATTTCCTATGGTTGCCACATTCAATAACCGCAGGCGCGTGTCGTGCGAATACCGGGAAATAAAGCCGTTCACCGCGTTACGGGATGCCTGGGCACACTGACGTCGTAGACGCGCACGGGGTTCTTCGGATCGGCGGGCACCTTCAGCAGTGCCTCCAGGACCTTGGCCTTGAGTTCCTTCTCCGAGGCATTGCCCCAGACGATGGTCTGCCCGTCCACCAGCTTGAGTTCGACGGCATCCACCGACTGGGCGGAGGCGTTGGACAGCTTCGCCAGGACTTCGGGAGGCAGGGCGCCCAGGACTGCTGCCGTGGCCTGGAACAGGTCCTTGCCGATCGTGCCCGCGCCGCCGTCGATCACGGGCAGCGACACGGAAGCCGGATCCGCCGTGGTGGCCAGCTGGACGCCGTCAACGTCGACAAGCTGGTACTGCTCCCCCTGCTTCACCAGTGCCACCGGGACCCGCTCCCTGACCTCGACCACCAGCTCCGAGGGGGGCCGGGCCTGCGTCGTGACGGATTTGATCTGGATGAGCGGCTGCAGGAGCCGGTCCACTTCCTCGTCGGTGATTTGGGGCAGGGGTTTGCCCTTGAGCGGTTCCAGTGCAGTCTGCACCTGGTCGGGGGTCAGGAGCCTGGTGCCGGAAACCGAGACGGTGCTGACGGCCAGCAGGGGCGAGAAAATGGCGGCAGCAATGATTCCGGCTACCAGCGCGGCGGCTGTGCAGGCCGAGATGAGGATGTTGCGCTTGAGCCGCCGGCCTTTGGGCTCCGGAAAGGCCAGGATGTTCGCGCCGGTGGCCGCGCCCTTGGGCTGCCTGGCACTGGGCTTCCTGATCCGTAGCCCGGAGCTCCGGGGCTTGTCCTTCGGTGCGGCCTGTTCCGCTGCGGGCGCGGTCTTGGAGGCGGAGATAACCTCCGGCTCTGCCGGTTGGGCGGGCGCACGGGTGCCGGAGAGGTTGCCGGAGGTGCTTCCGGCCCCGCTCTTCGGCTGCCGGGTGCGTCCCGGGGAGGTGTAGGTGGGGCGCCGGGCACTAGCCACGCAGTGCCTGCACGATCTTCGGCCCGAACGCCGTCACATCCCCGGCTCCCGCTGTCAGCACTATGTCGCCGGCATGCGCGGCGCGGACCAGCTCGGCCACGGCAGCGTTTCCGTCCACCAGGCGCCCGCCGGCGCCAAGGTGCTCTGTGATCAGCTGGCTGGTGACACCCGGGATCGGGTCCTCACGGGCGGGATAGATATCCAGGACCAAGGCGGTGTCCGCAAGGTTCAGGGCTTCGGCAAACTCCCGGGCGAACTCCCGGGTCCGGGAAAAGAGGTGCGGCTGGAAGAGGACGTGGACCTTGTGGTCCCCGGCAACGGACCGGGCTGCCGTGAGGGCGGCGCGGACTTCCGTGGGGTGGTGGGCATAGTCGTCGAACACACGGATACCGCCGGCCTCCCCCTTCAGCTCAAAACGCCGTGACGCGCCGGAGAAGCCAGCCAGCGCGGCGGCGGCTGCGCCCGGGTCCACCCCCAGTTCCAGGGCCACTGCGAAAGCGGCGGCGGCGTTCAGGGCGTTGTGCCGGCCCGGGACCTGCAGTTCCAGGGCGAAGCGGCCGGACGCGGTGGAGACAGAAACGTCGCCGGGGCCGCCGTCGTGCAGCACCAGGTCCGCGTCACCGGACGTGCCATAGAGAAGCACCCGGATGTTGCCGCGCGCCAGGGTTCGGCGGGCAAGGGCGAGGGCGCCGGCGTCGTCGGCGCAGGCGACCAGCACGCCGTCGGCCGGCAGCAGTTCGGTGAACCGGTCAAAGGAGGCGTAGACGGCCTCCGCGGTTCCGTAGTGGTCAAGGTGGTCAGGCTCGACGTTGGTAACCACGGCT